>JACETS010000003.1 GCA_013911195.1 Verrucomicrobiales bacterium
AAACCAGATTTGGACATGGTGGATCAAGGGATGCTTTTGTTTCGAGATTACGCTGATGGAATGTTGATGAGTCAGGAAGAAATTGAAAAAGAGAGAGGAGTAATACTTAGTGAATTAATAACCCGAGACTCTGCTGAGTGGAGGACTCAAAAAGAGGCATACAAATTTGCATTACCTGATTCATTAATTAGTAAGCGATTCCCCATTGGAACAAAAGAGGTTATAAAAGGGGCGGGAAGAACTCAATTCATGAGTTATTACCAAAAATGGTACACTCCTGATCGCATGGCAATTGTTGTCGTTGGAGATGTTGAACCAGACAAAATAGTGGAGGTCATAAAAAAACATTTTTCATCCACTAAGGCTCCCAAAGTTCCGTTAAATGATCCTGATTTAGGAAGTATCACAACTGGAAGGGGAATTATTACAAAGACTCATTATGAGAAAGAAGCCTCTGAAACAAGTATCAGCATTGAAGTGGTTAATCCATATTCATGGGAGCCAGACGATACTTCCAAAAATATTAAGAACCTTAACTTAATGATCGCAAATAGTATCATAAATAATCGAATTTCAGAAATTACAAAGAAAGAGGGAGCCCTCATAACTGGTGGAGGATCATATGCACAGGAATTTATGGATTTTGCTAAATTCGCAAGTATATACGTGACCTGCGAGCCTAATAATTGGGAAGGGGCATTGTCTGTTGCAGAGCAAGAAATCAGAAGAGTTATTGCTTATGGATTTAATGAGGCTGAATTTAAAGAAGTAAATGCTAATCTTCTAAATGCTTATGAACAAGCAAACCGGAGCTCAGGTTCAAGAAAATCAAGATCACTTGCGGACTCTTTAACTCGATCCATTTCAATGGGTAGAGTATTTTCTAGCCCGAAGCAGGATCTGGAGTGGGTGAAAAAAAATATTTTAACTATAGACAAAGCAAGTTGTTATAATGCTATAAAAAATGCTTGGAATGGTGAAGATAGGCAGCTTTTTATTGGAGGAAATATAAAATTAACTAATGCCCAGAATAAAATACTTAAAGTCTATAAAGAATCTGCGGCAACTAAAGTCGAGGCATTAAAAGAAGAGGCTCAAACTGAATTTGCTTATAACAACTTTGGTAAACCAGGAAAGATTATAGAAAAATTTAAGGATGATGCTTTGGGAGTTACCCAAATCCGCTTCAATAACAACGTAAGGTTAAATATTAAACAAACGGATTTTTCGAAAGATTCGATACTAATAGGTGCTCGTGTGGGGACAGGAATGTTGTCTATGCCAAAAGGAAAACCTGGATTATCTGTTGTGACATCTGCAATATTTGATGCTGGCGGATTAAAAAAACACAGTAGTGATGAACTTAGAAGAATTTTTGCAGGTAAAACTGTAACTGGTTCGTTTTCCCTAGGGGATGATGCATTCATTTATAGTGGTAAAACTAATCAAAATGATTTTGCAGACGCTATGAGGTTGATGACCGCTTATCTTGTGGAGCCAGGTTTTAGAGAAGAGGCCTTTAGGCAATTTAATAATCAGATTGATCCAATTTATAATCAAATAACTCATACACCGATGGGAGTATTTCAGGATCGTGTTGATAGATTTATCAAGGGTAATGATTATAGGTCAGGATTCCCAAAAAGATCTGACTTAGAAAAAATAACCAAAGAAGACATTAAAAATTGGATAGAACCAATGTTAAGTCACGGTTATTTGGAGGTTGGTATTGTTGGTGATTTTAATGAGGAGCAAATAATTAAAATTGCATCTAATACCATCGGAGCTTTACCAACGAGGAAGAGTCAAAAAGATAGATTAGAGAATAATAGAAAATTAAATTTTCCAAAGCCTGATCAGATAAAAGAGTTTGTTTTTCAATCCGAAATTCCAAAAGCAATGATCGGGGTGTATTGGCCGACTGAGGATATTTGGGATATTAGTAGAACCCGAAGATTAAGCGTTCTAGGAGCGGTTTTTGCTGATAGATTAAGATCTAAAGTGAGAGAAGAACTAGGACAAGCTTATAGTCCATACGCGCGTCACATACCTAGTGACACTTATGATGAATATGGTTATTTGATGTCTATTCTGACAGTCGATCCCACGCAAGCCGAAAAAATTGTTAATGTAGTGCGTGGTATAGGAATGGATTTGGCCAAAAATGGGATAAAGGAGGATGAATTGGAAAGATCCGTTAAGCCATTACTCAATGGTATTGATCAACAACTTCGCCAGAATAGTTATTGGTTGAGAACGGTTGCTTTAAGCTCACAGGAATTTCCTCAGAAACTTCAATGGGCAAAAACCATGGTTGAGGATTATAAAAGTATTACTCTGGATGAAGTGAATCAGCTCGCTTCAAAATATCTAAATGAGGATAAATCTGTCAGTATTAAAGTTATCCCAGAGTAATATAGACAACTTTTTACTCTAAAATCATCAAAAAACAATAAAGTCATATAGTGCAACTTGTTAATAATTAATAGGTTGCAAGTTTATTTGATATTGATAATTATAGTCTGTTGACGCTTGGTGAGCACTTTGCTTTAGTATGCCGCCTTTATAAAGATATTTAAAATTAACCTAGGAAATAATTATGCCCACATTTGGAATTAATGGATTTGGCCGAATCGGTCGAAATGTATTTAGAGCAATGACTCAAGAACAGCGAAAAAGTGTTGTTGCTGTAAATGATTTAACTGATAACAAGACTTTAGCGCATCTTCTTAAATGGGATTCAACATGTGGCAAACTTGATGCGGAAATCAGTTATGATGATGAAAGTATTACTGTTGATGGCCATTCAATTAAAGTATACGAAGAGCGTGACCCTGCTAAGTTACCATGGTCAGAGCATGGGGTGGATGTGGTTCTTGAATCAACTGGATTTTTCACAGCCAGAGAGAAAGCTGAGCTGCACATTACTAATGGTGGTGCTAAGAAAGTTCTTATTTCTGCGCCTGGTAAAAACGTTGACCTAACAATGTGTTTAGGTATCAATTCTGATCAATATAACGCAGACGAGCACCATGTTGTTTCTAACGCTAGTTGTACAACCAATTGCTTGGCACCAATGGTCAAAGTTTTAAATGATGCTTTTGGTGTTGAGCGGGGAGTTATGAGTACAATTCATAGTTATACTGGAGATCAGAGGTTGTTAGATTCTCCACACAGCGATTTGAGAAGGGCTCGATCAGCAGCCGTAAACATCATTCCATCCAGTACCGGTGCTGCTAGGGCCATTGGTGAAGTTATTCCTGAACTAAAAGGAAAATTAAATGGTGGAGCCTTTAGGGTGCCAACTCCCACAGGCTCAGTCACTGATTTTACAGCTCAGTTGAGAAATAAGACAACTGTTGAGGAAATGAATGCAAAATTTAAAGAAGCTGCTGAAGGTGAACTAAAAGGTATTCTCGAATACTCCGAAGAAGAGCCAGTACTAATGGATATTGTGGGTAATCCTCATTCCTGTATTCTAGATGCAGATGTTACTCTTGAGATGGGTGGTGATCTGGTTAAGGTTGTTGGTTGGTACGACAACGAGTGGGGCTACAGTAACCGCGCCATTGAAGCAATGCATATGCTTGCTGGAGAATAAAAAACTCACATATAATAATTAACCTTTAAGGCACCTCAATTTGAGGTGCCTTAATATCTTAAAAGGCCTAAAAAATGGCAAAGAAGACAATTAGAGATATTCATCTTGAAGGGCGCAAGGTCCTTGTAAGATGTGATTTTAACGTTCCATTAGATGATGGGAGAGAGATTACTGATGACACTAGAATTGTCGGAGCAATTCCTACAATTGAATACCTTATCGAGAAAGGTGCAAAAGTTGTATTATGCAGTCATCTAGGAAGACCGGGTGGTAAGAAAGATGAAAAGTTTTCTCTGGATGTGGTTGCCAAGAGACTCAGTCAAATTCTAGATAAAGATGTTACTTTTGTTGAGGATTCTATTGGAGATGAAGTTTCCGATGCTGTTGAAAATTTATCTAATGGGGGAGTCGTTCTTTTGGAAAACGTAAGGTTTTATTCTGAGGAAACGGAAAATGATTTGGAATTTGCTAATAAATTAGGATCTTTTGCTGATGTTTTTGTCAATGATGCATTTGGTACAGCTCATCGAGCTCACGCATCTACATCAGGAGTAACAAAATATGTCCAAGACTCTGTAATGGGTTTTCTTCTTGAAAAAGAATTGCAGTATCTTGAGGGAGAACTAAAAGATCCCGAAAGTCCTTTTGTTGTTATTCTTGGTGGCAAAAAAGTATCTGATAAAATTGGTGTAATCGAGGCGCTTATTGACAAGGCAGACGTTATTTTAATTGGTGGAGCAATGCAGTATGCATTTAGGAAAGCCCAAGAGTATTCGATTGGAGAAAGTTATGTTGTTGATGAAGATATTCCTATCGCGAAGGCTCTTTTAGAAGAGGCTGAATCAAAAGATGTTAAATTGATTCTTCCTGCAGACAGTCTAGAAGCTGATGGTTTTTCGAACGACGCCAATACAAATAACATAGACCCTTATGAAAATGGTGGATCAATAAGGGATGGATGGGAAGGTTTAGATATTGGGAAGCAGGCTATTGATGAATTTACATCTATCATTAACTCAGCGAATACGATTCTCTGGAACGGTCCAATGGGTGTCTTTGAAATTGATGCTTTTTCTAATGGTACCAAGAGTTTAGCAGCAGCCATCGCTAAAAGTGACGCTCTTAGTATCATCGGTGGTGGAGATTCTGTTACCGCTGTAAAAAAATTCGGGTATGCAGATGATGTAACCTTTATTTCTACCGGCGGTGGAGCTTCTCTAGAGTTACTTGAAGGCAAAACGCTTCCGGGAGTGGATTCACTAGATAATTCCTAATCAATTCTTAAAAGAAAATTATATAACCCTAATAGAAAATATATTTATGAACCGTAAACCAATAATAGCGGCGAATTGGAAGATGAATAAAACGCCCAACGAAGCTGTTGAATTTGTCGATTTATTTGAAAATCATATAGGTGGATCCACTGAGGTTGACATTGTTTTGGCTCCAGCTTTTATAGCTCTTCCTGCTGTTAAAGAATCACTGGCAAATAGTGAAACTACTATGTTAGCCGCTCAGAATTGTTACTTCGAAGAGAGTGGAGCTTTTACCGGTGAGATTAGCATTGGTATGTTAAAAGAAATAGGGGTTGATTATGTGATCATTGGGCATAGTGAAAGGCGAGCTATATTTGGTGAAGATGATTCTTTAATAAATGCAAAAGCAAAAGCATTACATGAAGCGGGTGTGAAACCTATAGTATGTATTGGAGAAACATTAGAAGAAAGAGATGGGGGTAAGATTGAAGATGTTCTTAGAAGGCAAATTGAAGAGGGGTTAAATGGTTTGAGTGCAGAAAAAATGCCAGATACGGTGATCGCATATGAACCTGTGTGGGCCATTGGTACTGGAAGAACGGCGAGCCCTGATCAGGCACAGGATGCACATGCTTTTACAAGATCAGTTTTGAAGGATATGTTTGGTGAAGATATTTCTGAAAGTATTCGCATTCAATATGGAGGAAGCGTTAAGCCTGCAAATACTCAGGAATTAATGGCCCAGCAGGATGTAGATGGAGCGCTTGTAGGAGGAGCTAGCTTAGAAGCAGAAAGCTTTTCCGAAATATGCAAAAATGCAAGTTGATTACTTTTATCAGTCTTTTTTGCTAAGAGCTTAATTTCATTCCTAATGAAACCAATATAACTCCAAGCGCACTGCTCAGGATCACATAAAATATTGCGTAAAGAGTATTTCCATTTTTGATTAGCAACAACACTTCATGAGCAAATGTTGAAAATGTAGTAAATCCGCCAAGAAATCCTATAATGAGTAACAATTTAGCGTTGTTATTATTTTCCCATATTGCGTAAGCCAATCCAATTCCAAAACAACCGAGTAAATTGATTATTAATGTTGAAAATGGGAAATTTCCCTCATTGTATATTTTTTTTATGGTGTTTCCTAATCCCCATCTCGAAATAGCGCCCAAAAAACCACCAAGGCCAATATATAATAAAGAGATGATTGATTGCATGAATTGACTAGATTAACCTCTGACTCAATCAAGTCCAGTATGAGCAAAAAAATTATTGTCGCGTATTCAGGGGGTCTCGATACCTCAGTACTCTTGTTATGGCTAAAAAACTATTATAATGCTGAGGTTATAGCATATTGTGCAGATGTTGGTCAGGCAGAAGAGTTAGATGGTCTTGAAGAAAAAGCTCTAAATACAGGTGCTTCAAAATGTTTCATTGGTGATTTAAAAGATGAATTTGCGAAAGATTACATATTTCCAATGTTTCAAGCAGGGGCAATTTATGAGGGTAAATATTGGCTCGGAACAAGTATTGCAAGGCCGGTTATAACAAAAGGAATGATTGATATAGCGAAGCAGGAAGGTGCCACTTCGCTTGCGCATGGTGCCACTGGTAAAGGAAATGACCAAGTGAGGTTCGAGCTTTCTGCGGCATCATTAGCTCCTGATATGGAAATGATAGCCCCTTGGAGGATGGCTGAATTTAGAGAGCAATTTCCTGGGCGAGCAGAAATGATTAGTTATGCTGAAAAAGAGGGTATTCCTGTACAAGCGAGTGCCTCAAAGCCTTATTCGATGGACCGTAATCTTCTTCATATAAGTTTTGAGAGTGGAATTTTAGAAGATCCTTGGTTTGACGGTAGTATTGATGAATTGAAGTCAATGTATGTTCTTTCTGTGTCTCCTGAAGATGCTCCAGATGCTGCAGAATATATTCAAATTCTATTTGAAAAAGGAAATATCGTAGGTCTTCAATTTGACGGTATTGAGGAGACGATAACAGACCATAAACTAAAATCATTAGGCACGAAAGGGGACTACCAGATACTCTCTCCTTATTCGGTCATGATTCTACTAAACATGATAGGTGGAAGAAACGGAATTGGCAGAATCGATATGGTAGAAAATAGATTTGTTGGTATGAAAAGTAGAGGGATTTACGAGACTCCTGGTGGAGCAATCCTTTTTGATGCGCACCGCACCATGGAAAGTTTAACGATGGATCGTGAGGTAATGCATATTCGGGATTCATTGATCCCAAAATATTCTGAACTCGTTTATAATGGATTTTGGTTTTCTCCAGAAAGAGAAGCAATTCAGTCATTAGTTCTAGAGAGCCAAAAAAATGTTTCTGGTGAGGTCAGGCTTAAGCTGTACAAGGGTAACGTTATTTCAGCAGGTGTAAAAAGCCAACTGAGCTTGTACAACGAGGATATTGCAACAATGGAGGGCGGAGCAGAGGAGGCTTATAATCAGGATGATGCGACTGGATTTATTCGTTTAAATGGCCTTAGATTAAAAACTCACTCACGTAATCAGCCAGAGGACCTATAAAAAGAATTAGTATCTGGGAATTTCTTGATCAATTTCCAATGCCCACCTTTCAATTCCTCCTGATAGGCTCAAGGCGTTTGTATATCCTTTTTCTCTCATGTATTGAACGGCATGCAAGGATCTTATTCCATGATGACAATAAACAACAAAATGATCATCAGGATTATATTCCTTGTCACTCAAAGTGTTTGCGAATTCGTTGAGTGGTATAAGTTCTGATTTTTCGATCATACATATAGCACGCTCTTCGATTTCTCTACAGTCAATCAAAGTTGGACTTTCTTTTGTTGAATCTTTCAACCATGAATTAAGAGAATTAGGATCTATTTCCATTAGGACAAAAGGGCTTTAAAAGTTATCAAGGTTCAACTATGACAGGTGTACCTAGGGATACGTTTTGGAAAAAAATTTGAGACATTTTTTCGGGCATTCTAATGCATCCATGAGAAGCCGGGTAACCCGGAATGTAGCCGGCATGCATTCCAACTCCGCCTTGTGTGATACGCATAAAATTTGGCATCGGAGCACCCTCATAAATTAAACCAGGAGGAGGTACTGGTTGTTTGCGTAAATCAACGTCATCATTCACTATGGTGCCATCAGGAGTTTTCCAAACACCATATATGTTTGAGATATGATCTGCATTTTTTTGAAGAATTTTATAACTTCCTGAAGGGGTTCCAAAACCCTCTCTTCCACTAGAAATCTTAGACACTCCGACCAATGTTGTCCCTATATAAAACCTTGCCCTTTGCTGCTTTAAATTGATTCTGACTAGAGGTTTTCCTTTTGCACCACCTGGGTCCCAATAAGAGACAGTGTCAATTGGGCCTTGGAGTTGAGATATTGGGACATTGCCTCCTACAGCTCCGAGATATGTAGTATTACCGGTGCCAAGTCCATATGGATTAAAAGAGCATCCACTAACAAGAAGAACCGAACTAATGGCAAGAATGAATGAATTTATAGTTTTGTTCACTTAATTTACTTAATTGCTAACAGAATATAATTAAGTTTACTTAATAGCTTTGGTCAAGAAGTTGAAGAATTCTAATTAGCATTTTTATTAAACTTAAATATCCTCTTAATATTCCTATAAATACTCATTAAATGCCGACCTACGATTACTACTGCGAAAAGTGCGAAAAAACATTCGAAATCTTTCAATCAATGAATGATAAAAAGCTAAAAAAATGTATCGATGAGGAATGCAATGGATCGGTTGAGAGATTACTAGGCACGGGTGCGGGAATTATTTTCAAGGGGTCAGGATTTTATGAGACAGATTATAGGAGCGAATCTTATAAGGCTGGAGAAAAAGCCGATAGTGACAAAAAAAAATCCACCAGTGGTGATTCAAAAAAAAGTAAAACGGAAAAAAAGAACAAGAAAAAGAAAAAGAAAGAATAAGAAATTAATTTTTAATTTATAATATATTGTGCCTCGATTAAGACCATTCGTTAAGGGTTGTTTAACAAATGTATTTTGTTTAATTATTATAGGTGTTATTATCTGGGTTCATTTTCTTATCATATCAGGAGAAGATTTGAGTGATGTTGATTTTGGGGAAGATATAAAATCTCCACCTCGAGATATTCTTTTTAGAGCAAATGAAGTTATTAATTCCGGTCGTTCATTTGAATGTAGTGAAAGAGCATTGAATCAGTATTTAGGGTCCTCGATTCTTGGTAAGGAGATTAATTCTATTGCAAAATTTATTAATTTTGAGCGGGTTGCTGTAAGGCTGAGAGATGGAGAGTTTGATCTAATTTTAATCAGAAGAATAAATGACAAGCGACTAACTTTTAGCGCCCGGTTTCAAGTTGTATCTAATATTAAAGGAATTGAGATATCTGTTAAATCAGGAAAGTTTGGAAATTTAAATGTGCCTGGTGGTTTCGTCTCACTGTTGTATCCTAGTGTTTTAAGTATTACTGAGCTGCTCGAGAAAGAAAAAGAAATGCTTACACGTCCAATTTCGGTTACAATTAAAAAAGATTGGTTGCAACTGGCTCAACGAAATAAATGATATTTTTCAATATTACAGAAATTAAAAAGTATTTTTGTATAATGCTATTAATTACTTCGTTGAGTCATCACGCTCTTTCTCAAAACAAACCGTTGATTCAATTAAAAGATAAAGGGGTCAGTAGAAGCTCATCAAGACAGTTTATTGTGCATGGAAATGATAGTGCTGCCCGAGGAGTAATGTGTGTTTTTAGTGAAAGAACAAAAAGCGGGCTTTTAAATGTGCTTAACTTACCTGATAGATGGAATTATCCAATAGTACTGCATATCAGGGGCGATATTAGAGATTTAAATACTGGTAGGCCTATTAGGCCAAGTATTTACAAGCTGCCAGGGGATAGATATAGGTTTCAAATTGATGTTTTTCTTGGAGACAAGTTTAAAGCCGAATCCTTAGAAGAAGAACTTGTTCAAATTCTAATAACTGAATTAATTATTCGGAGCAAAAAGAGAAGAAATATCCTTAATAAAAATGCATTCATTCCTGATTGGATAAAAATTGGATTAACTCAGGTTCTTAATAAAGATGGCAAAAAATTGAATAATTCAACGATATCAAAATTTGTTAGGAGTAACAAAATGCTATCTCTAGATAAAATAATTAAAGCGGATAGTAAAAGTATGGATTCAATAACTGAGGAGGTTTACAGGGTATCTTGTGGAGCTCTAGTTTCCGTGTTGCTTAGTCAAAAGCAGGGGTCATTACGATTACAAAATTATTTGTTAGATGTTAATCTCAAACAAAAAGAATCTATGGAAAAATTAAAAGAAGTTTTTCCAGACGGTCTCAATAAAACAGAAAACCTTGAAGAATGGTGGAATGCAGAGTGTGTAAAAATAGCAAGGCCTAGTGCTACTGATATTCTCAATCCTTTGGAAACCGAATCAATGCTAGTTGATTGCTTGAAAATTAAAATTGTTGAATCTCAAGACACTAAGGTTGATGCAGAAAAGAAAAAACATTTAGGTGAAAAAATAAAATCGTTTTTTACTAAGCCAAATAAAAATAAAGACACTGAAAATAAAGATGCCCCTAAGAAAACTGAATATGAGTACATGATTTATAATTTAAAAGATTATAGAAAATTTTTAACTCAGGATAGCGTTGAAATTGGATTAAAAATCACCGAGACTAATCTTCTTAAATTGAGTTATCGTGCATTTCCAATATACAAACCAATTATACAGGAGTATCAAAAAATTATTATTAATATTGGAGCTGGTGATTTAAAAAATGTTGATAAAAAAATAGAGGAGCTAGAATCCATACGCTCGTCAATTGTTGAATCAGTCAATGATGCAAAGGACTACCTGAATTGGTTTGAGGCAACAAGAATAGACAAAAGGAGCAATAACTTCAGTAACTATCAGCAAATATACAACGAATTAAAGCGACCTCTTCCATCTAGGAAAGATGAACTCTCTGAATATCTTGACGATTTGGATAAAGAGTTTAAAAAATAGTCTAAATTATAAATCATTAGATGCAAAAAACTGATTTTCATGATGCTGTCGAAGAGGTTTTGAAAACAAATTCGGACTATTCGGCAGATTCTTATTATTTTCTTCAAGAAGTTCTTCTACAAGCTGTTGAAAAACAGAGGAAAATTTCAGGAGGGGAGAATAAGCATGTTTCTGGACTTGAGCTTTTGGAAGCTTTTCGTGAAAGAATGCTAAAACAATTTGGACCTATGAGCATGACATTATTAGATGAATGGGGGCTCTCTAAAACTCAGGATGTTGGCAAAATGGTTTTTAACTTAATTGAGGTCGGTGCCTTTGGTAAAAGCAAACATGACCAAAAGGAAGATTTTGAGGAAGTGTACGACTTTCATGAAGCTTTTGTTTCCCCATTCTTACCACGAAGAAAAAGGGCGAGTAAAGAAAGCTAATGTTCTCAGGGTTTTAACTAATGGATAATATTAATTTTCCTAATTACGTAACCGACCAGTTCAAGCTAGACAATGGCCTGAATTTTATAATCAGAGAGGATAGATCTAATCCTGTAGTCAGTCTTCAAGCATGGTGTGAGACCGGATCAATCCACGAGGGGCAATTTTTAGGTAGCGGTGTTTCACACTTTGTAGAACACATGCTATTTAAAGGTACCGAACATCGTGAATCACTTAGTATTGCTCAAGACATTAGTTCTATAGGAGGTAATATAAATGCATATACGTCATTTGATCGTACCGTTTATTATATTAACTGTCCTTCGGGCGGATTGACTGCCGCCAATGAAATACTTCAAGATATTGTTTTTAACGCATTAATCCCTGAAGAAGAGTTTAAATCTGAGCAAGAGGTAATCAGAAGAGAGATCTCAATGGGGCGCGATGATGCTGATAAAGTTGCCAGTCAAGAAATGTTTAGTACTTGCTATTGCAGACACCCATATGGACTTCCTGTAATTGGTTATTTAGAGAATTTTAATAATCTGAAGAGATCAGATGTCCAAAATTATTATCTGGAGAGATACGTTACAGATAATATCTTTATTGTCATTTCGGGGGATTTGGACTTGGAGAAAGTTAAATCTCAAGTTAGCACTCTTTACGGAGATATTAGGAGGAGTTCATCCTCGCCAGTATTCATTCCGCCAGAACCTGTTCAGTTAGGTAGAAGAGATAGTTTTATTGAATATACGAATCCTATTACACGATTATGGATGTCATGGAAGATTCCAAGTATTACTGACCCTGATATGCCGGCCATAGATATAATGTCTGTGATACTTGGGCATGGAAAAAGTTCAAGATTGTTTCAATCGCTCAAGGAGAAGAAGGGGTTGGTTCATAATATCAATGCCTATTCTTATACTCCAAGCCATGCTGGTATTTTCGCAATTGGCGCGGGTGTTGATCCTTTAAATAAACAAAGGGTAGAAGAAGAGGTGTTTAATGTACTAAAAGAGGTTAAGGAAAATGGCGTTAGTAATCATGAAGTTAATAAAGCCAAACGAATTTCTTTGGTTTCTCAGTTAGATTCGTTGCAAACTGTACAGGGCCAGGCTGCTGATCTTGGATCAAATTGGGCAATAACAAGGAACGTTAATTTTACACAGGAATATATAAGAAA
Organism: Verrucomicrobiales bacterium; assembly: GCA_013911195.1. Lineage (GTDB taxonomy): Bacteria > Verrucomicrobiota > Verrucomicrobiia > Verrucomicrobiales > DEV007 > EC70. The sequence continues at coordinate 12,516 of JACETS010000003.1, forward strand.
GTTATCTTTAGTTAGTGCTGATGATATTAGAGATGTAGCAGCGAGGTACTTTAACAATGAATCATTGTCTGTTATTGAGGTTGGGAAAAAAAATAAATCTAAAAAAAATAAATTAGAAAATATAAAATCTGATAAAAAAATAGTTCAGCATACTTTAGCTAATGGTTTGTTGGTTTCAATTGAGGAAGATTTTCGATTGCCAATGATCGCATTCAGCTGTGCTTTTAAAGCTGGACTATTTGCAGACCATCATCACGGGCATGGAATGACTCAGTTGCTTTCAAGGGCCTTATTGAAGGGAACCAACAAAAATGAGGCGGATCAGATAGCAGTAAAGATTGAATCGCTTGGGGGTAATATTTCGGTAATTGGGGGTAATAATTCTTTGTCTTTAAATTCAGATTTTTTATCAAATGATTTTAATCAGGCATTTGATATTGTTTCTGACGTGATTATGGATCCGATATTTCCTCAATCTGCAGTTAACAGAGAGAAGGAAACTTTGTTGTTGGACATCGAAGAGGAAAGGGAAAGTCCTCTGAGCTTAGCTGCAATCTTTGCCAGAGAAAATATATTCGGTAATCATCCTCATAGATATTCAAGGCTAGGTACTGTTGATGTTATTAAAGAATCGGATTCTGAAAAACTTCTTAAATTTTACTCAGAATACGGAGTTTCGAATAATGGTGTTATTACCTTATGTGGCGCTATTAATAGCAACAAGGTTATCAATAAAATCGAGGATTGTTTATCCAATATAAAGACAGGGGAAGCAATGAATACAAATTTTGAAGATCCTCAGTGGCCTTTGAAGGAAAAGGAAGTAGAAATTAAACATCACAAAGAACAGGCCGTTGTGATGATAGCTTTTCCAGGATTAAGTATAAATAGTGATGAAAGAGCGACGATAAGCGTCATAGAAGAAATTGCTGGAGGTATGGATGGCCTTTTATTTACACGAATTAGAGAGGAATTAGGTCTCGCTTATTATGTTGGAATGAGTCAGATGGTTGGATACTCAAGTGGAAGTATTTTATTTTATGCAGGTACAAATTCAGAATCTGTTTTAAAGGTACAAAATGAACTTAACCTGATTATAGAATCATTGATTAAAGAAAAAATTGGAGAAGATGTTTTAACAAGGGCAAAGAATGCATTAATTGGAAAATATGCGTTGTCAAAACAATCCTTGTCCGCTCGATCTCAATCTATGGCGCTCAATCTTCTCTATGGCCTTGGTGAAAGGTATGACGATGAAAACATTGAAAAAATTAAAAGATTAACTCCTGAGGATCTCCGAAAATGTTGTCAAAAATATTTCGCTACTTCCTCAAAAGTTACAGTGCAGGTCATTCCTAACAATAAATAAATCTTTTGGATAAAATTAAACAGTTTAAAAATCCAAAAATAGCGATAGTTGGCTGTGGTGCTGTTGGTTTGTTTTATGGTGCTAAGTTGGCATTGTCAGGGGAAAATGTTCATTTTTTAATGAGAAGTGATTACGAGCACGTAAAAAGAAAGGGGATAAAGATTGAATCTATCAAGAATAAAAACGAATATTTGTCTAATCCATTAGTTTATAATTCACCTCATGAAATTGGGCCATGTGATTTGGTGATTATTGCTATCAAAGCAACAGATAATAATTCTCTGAAGAATTTAATTCCTCCGTTATTGAATAAAGAAACTGCAATATTGACTCTTCAAAACGGTCTTGGAAATGAACGATTTCTTGCAGAGAGATTTGGTCAGAATCGTATAATGGGTGGGCTTTGTTTTGTTTGCTTAAATAGAACATCGAGTGGAGTTGTTAAGCATATAGCTCAGGGTGCAATTAGCTCCGGTGAATATTCTGGGCTTCCATTGCCTAGGACTCATGACATTGCTTTATTGTTTAAGAACTCAGGAGTCCCTTTTTTAGTAGCTGAATCTTTAATTGAACAGAGATGGAAGAAATTAGTATGGAATATTCCTTTCAATGGAATTTCAATTACCGCCGGTTGTATTGATACAGAAAAGATTTTAGATGATGAATCGCTTTGTTTTCTTGCTCAGGAATTAATGAAAGAGGTTATTGATGCAGCTAATTCCATGGGGATTACGTTATCTGATGCGCTAATAGAGCATAATATTCGGGAGACTAAAACGATGGGAGCCTATCGCCCGTCAAGTGTCATAGATTTTGTTGAGGGTAGGCCGGTTGAGATTGAAGCAATTTGGGGGGAGCCATTACGTGCCGCAATTAAAGCGGGTGCGAATATGGAGAATTTAAATGACTTATATCATTCTATTAAAGCTTTAGATGACGATAGAACGAAAGTTCTAGATAGTTGAAAAGGACTTAAATAAGCTTTATTGAGGTATTTCTCTTGAGCGAGGTTCCCTTTTGTCTGTTGTTGCTGAAGAAGGCGAGGTTACAAATGGACCTCCTTCTAAAGGAACTGGCTCTGAAAAAGCAACGTCAGGCATGTCACTAGTTTTGCCTGCCAAAGGAAAATCTTTTCGAAGAGGATAATAAGGGTAGCCCTCCCACATAAGAATTCTACGCATGTCAGGATGATCAGAAAAGGTTATCCCAATCATGTCAAATGCTTCACGTTCATGCCAATTTGCCGTTGGCCATAAGCTTACAACGCTAGATACTTCTCTTTCTGATTCATCCACTCCAACTTTTATTCTAAGATGGCACGAATCAGAATAGGAATATAGTTCATAGACTACTTCGTATCTTGGACTGATACCTAAATTATCGACTGCGGTTAAATCAACAAGATAATCGAAACCAAGATCTTTTTTACAAAAAGTCATAATTTCAATTAAACTGTCTTTAGTTATAGTCAGGGATAATTCATCTCTAAAAGAATTTTTTAAAAGTATGTTACCTTGAAATTTAGCTTCAATTTTTTCAACTGCTTCAGAGGAGTTCATAATTTTTTTTAGTCAATTATGATAGCTTCTTAATCAGCTCTTTTTTCTGCTCGATTAAAGATTCTTCAGTTTCAATTTTTTGCTGTAATCTCATTAAACCTTCCAATAAGGCTTCTGGTCGGGGTGGACACCCGCTGATGTAAACGTCGACTGGCAAAAGATGATCTATTCCTTGAAGAACTGCATAGCTTCTATACATGCCTCCTGAAGATGCACATGCTCCCATGGCTATGACCCATTTGGGCTCCGCCATTTGATCGTAAATTCTTTTTACTGCTAGAGCCATTTTGTAGGTAACTGTGCCTGCTACAATCATGACGTCGCTTTGACGTGGGGAAAAACGCATTACTTCCATTCCAAATCGCGCTATATCGAACCTTGAAGCTCCTGTAGCCATAAGTTCTATACCACAACAGGCAAGCCCCATGGGCATGGGCCACAAAGAGTTACTTCTCATCCAATTGATAGCTGTATCAAGTTTAGTAAATGTAACATTACCCTCGATTTTTGAATCGTATGCAGCTGGAGTAATTTTCTTGGACATGTATTAATACTTAATAAATATAAACTAGGTCTGAAAAATGAACGGGCAAGAACTTTGTGAAATTTTTCACAAAGTTATCTGTTCTTCTGATTTGTCTAAATTTAACGAATTACAAAAAAAAATAGTTGTAAAATTATGTTGGATTTTTCACTATTTATTCTCTATCACTTATCTAAAGTCCTGTTTTCACTGTAAATGGTTAAATTCCAATACAGGCACGGATAATGCTTGTAAAAATGGATAACAGAAGAGAAATTTTAATAAAATGAATGATGAATTAAATAAAGAGGACACTTCGGATTCCTTAGAAGATGAACCAGCTTCATTACGCGTTGAAAATGAAGTTAATGATGATAATAAAGTAGACACCAGCTCTGAAGAAGAAGTTGTCTCTAAGAAGAAAAATAAGATGGCTATTAATTATGGTATCGTTTCTTCAATACTAATAATTTCCTCAATTTTAACCTTTTTTGTAACAGAAGAATTTTTAATTACTCCGTTTGTTTTGGGTGTTTGTATTCTTGGGATGACTTGGTATTCAGTTAAGAGAAAACGTGATTGCAGCGATGAGGGAATTATTTTTTACAGTCATAGTCAAATAATTTATTATTGGCCAATTTGGCTCGGGGCGTTTCTAGTAAGTGACTTGGCAATTTTTGGAATTGGTGAAGAAATAAATGTTAATCAGGTTGCGCATTCGTTCGCGCCATCCCAGTTTACAATGTTACATCTAATTGTTACAGGGCTCGTTATTTTCTTTACCACTGTTAATCTAAGAGGGGTTTGGGCTATAGTTTTTGCAGTAACTGCATTAGCTGTTGGTTTAACTTTGGGTGTTTTAGATTTATGGGGTCCACTTCTTAAGAGACTCGGTAATATTGAACTGTACGTGAATTCGGATTTTTATAGAGCCCTGGGAGCAGTTGTGTTTCTTCCTTGGTTGTTTGTTGTTTTTATATTTGACCTCAGGAGGTATTTCCATTTCCAGCCATCACAAATTACAATGGTTAGAGAAATTGGCGAAGGAGAGAAAAATTTTGATTCATTTGGGGTAGTAATGGAGAAGCATCGTGACAACTTTGTTCAGCACATAGCCTTAGGCTTTGGGTCTGGAGACCTAAGTATTTCAACTCATGGAGGAGATAGTGACAAAATTACATTTAATAATGTGTGGCGGATCGGTAAAGTGTTAAAAGAGGTTGCGAGAATTCGTGAAATGCGTGGTTAGTCATATGCTAATATGATGATTGAGCGATTTATATTAACTCTTACATTCATACTATGTTTTCAGGGTAAAATCTTGGGGCAAGCTTTTAACGATTATGATCAATTACCTCATAATTATTGGAAAGCTAATCTCAAAGATCCAATGTCATTACTTCTCGAGAATGTCAATGACGGCAGAGTAAAATTAGTTGAATCAAATGATTATCATTTACTCGAAAATCTTTTAAATGAACTTGATATAGACAAAGAATCCCAAGTTCTCGTTTTTTCTAAGACCAGTTTGCAAAGGGCAGCAGTTTCTTCTAAAAATCCTCGAGCTATATATTTTAACGACGAGATATATTTGGGATGGATGCCTAAAGGGCGAATTGAAATCGCTAGCGCTGATCCTGAAAGGGGATTTGTATTTTACTTTCAACGACCAATTGATGACAGAAAGTCTCAGTTGTTTGTGAGAGATAAAGTATGTCTTGAATGTCATGCTGGTAGTGCCACTAATTTTTTGCCAGGCCCCTTGGGACGTTCTGTTTTCCCAAACAATAATGGAAGAAGTCTCAAGTCAGTTGACACCTATGAATTGATAGGTCACCACGTGCCATTGTCTGAGAGATGGGGTGGGTGGTATGTTACTGGTGAGCACCAATCCCTCAAACACATGGGAAATGCTGTTGCTTACCGCTCCAATAACAACGAATTAAAGCTTAAAAAATTCACTGAAGACTTAGGCTTAGAAAGAATACTCAAAGAGAGTAATTATCCGCACTCTGGTAGTGATGTTGCTGCACTTTTAATATTTGATCATCAAGTTGGTATTCATTATGAGCTGGTTGAGGCAGCTTATAGGGCTAGACAATCTTTATTTAATAATAAAAAAAGTAGCGTTCAGAATAATGAAAGTATTAATAAGTCTATTTCCAGTATTGCTGATGATCTTGTCCCTCATATTTTAATGAGAGATGAAATTAAACTGGGTGAAAAGATACTAAACTCTAATGAAGAATCAGATTTTATCAGGGTGTTTTCTGAAAGAGGTATCAAGGATTCTAAGGGGCGATCATTGAGAGATCTTAAACTAAAGGACACTATCTTTAAATATAGTTGTAGCTATATGATTTATTCGAAGAGTTTTGTATCCTTGCCTGATGTATTAAAAAGTGCCGTTTTCAAAAGGATTAAGGATATATTAAATAATCGAATCAAAACCAAGGAATATGATTACATATCTTCTGAAACCAAAATGGAACTTTTGGAAATATTAAACGAAACGGTTCCAGGATTTGTAAAATTATCCTAGTGTTTTTTATCGTAATGTTCCTTCAATAGGTCTCTTCCAAAATCACCGTCAAAATCTCTCCATACCGCATGGACGTGATTAGCTCCTCCCTGAGTGTTGTCATATTCAAAAAGAAAATCCTTTCCTTGTATTCTGTAATAATGACCGGTCTCTTTTTTGGTTCCACCAGCCCATGCAAAGTGGACTTGAGTATTAGAATGGATTTTTTTTCTTCCATCGATTTCTTCTAGTATTTCATGCCGGTACTTTGAAGCGTATGAATTAATCAGGTGGTTGAGTTTGGATTGTTGCTCTTTAGTTAATTCAGAAAAAGGAATTCCTTTGATAGGTAGAAATGTATTGCGGTCGGCAATCCGTTCTTGTTTGGTGATGATATCAGCTGGTGCCTTGCCTGGAAGTATAGCTAGTTTTTTTTGCTCATCAGTCAAGGAGTTCACTAGTTCAAAAGCAATATCTTGTTCCTCTTTTAATACACCTGAATTCTCTGCAGTTTTTGCAGGATTAGTTCCAAAAAATGATGGAGTGACAGAGTATAATTTTCCCTCTGATATTGCCACATTGATTGAGAGGTGGTGCCCTTCAAATCTCCATCCCCAAGAACCTTTAAGTCCAGGCTTTCCAAAAATTGAAAGATAGTAAAGCTCAGGATCACGTATGGGATTTTTGTTTTCAATTTCGTGAAGAATTGCCTCAAGAGTCATGATGGTAGTTGCTTGTCGGTACCCATCACTGCTCATTGCACTTGCCAGAAGGGCATGTGACAGAAGTCGTTGCCGTGGGCTCATAGTCTTTAGTAACAGACCTTTCCTTTTTCCGTTGGGTTTAATGAATTTATCAGGTATAAAATACCACCCTTCACGATGATCGTCTTTTAATTCAAAAAAAGCTTTGTTCTTTTCTTTTTCATTTAATGATTCAATGAAGTTATTGGCTGCAATAACCATGTCTCGCGCTGGATCGTCATGTTTTGATTCGTGTCCATGAACAACACTGCTGATTGCAAATAGGGTAATGAATAAGAGTGATTTAAACATATCTTTTTTTAGCTTCTATTTACTACAATGTTAAGGATTAAATTTCACTGATACTAATTTGCGCTTATCTCTGGCGAAAAACCAACCATTCGAAAGGGCTGGCATTGCTCTGGTTTCTGCTCCAAGAATTTGACCTCTGGCAGAGGGTTTAAATTCGCTAATGCTTGCAGGAGCAAGAACTAGCTCACCTTTTTCAGACAGAATAATAAAAGTATCTTTTGATAAAGTAATCGTCCCAGCTGGTAATCGATCTGATTTCCATTTTATCCTTCCAGTCTTGACTTCAACGCATCTTAATTCTGTGCCAGTTTCTTGTCTGCCATGATATCCAACAAGGTGTCCTTTATAGAGAATTGGTGTAGCATAATGGCAGTCAAGTTTGTCGTTCGAACGCCATAGTTCTTGGAGTTTTCTTTTATTGATATCAATTTTCCACAATGAGGCTCCAACACCATAACATGCTGACAGAAATACCTTATCATTTTCAATAACAGTTGGGCTTGCAGCGTTAACTGATGCATTCATTGCGGATCTGTTTTCCTTTTCAATTATTAAATTTCCTTTGTTCGGTTCAATACATAAAAAACCACTTCTAGTGAAGAATAGTGCAAATTCCTTATCTTTTATTATTGTTTTGACTGGAGATGCGTAGCCAGCCTCATGGTCAGTTATAGTCCACTTCAATTTGCCGCTAACAGGGTCAAATCCTAAGATTCCGCAATCTTTTCCTCCTGCTTGGACTATTAAAGTTTTACCTGCAATCATTGGTGAACATGCTCTACCAAAAAAACCTTTCTCTGCTCCATAGTCATTACGAAGATTTTTTTTCCAAATTATATCGCCTGTTTTAGCTTCTAAGGCATGAAGCATGCCCTCTGCTCCATAAATGTATATTTTATCATCATATATTAATGGGACTGCTCTAGGGCCTTTATCGAAGCCAAAATCGTCAATATAGTCAGTTGGGTAATTAAATGACCAAATTTTTTTTCCATTATCCTGAGATATTGCATCAAGAATTGCATTGTTACCTTCGCGATGAAAAATATAAACAATTCCATTAGAAGTTACGGGACCAGCAAAGCCAAAACCTAATTTATGAGTCCAGCCAATCTCAGGTTCTCCATTCTTGAATATAAGTGGGATGTTTTCATTAACATTAGCCCCATTTCTATTAGGACCTAGGAATTGAGGCCAGTCAGCACATACAGTGCATAGAAAGAAGCTAAAAGATATTGAGAAAAAAATGAGAAAATTCATTTTAGCCGGGATACCAAATTTTACGAGGGTCATCATTTGATCTTTCATAATTCCAAGAAAGGTCGATTAGTTCTTTTAGGCCAATTTTAGGTTTCCAGTCTAATAAAAACTTGGCTTTTGAGTTGTCTAACCAAGTCGAGTGATATTGAGTTTTAATAGGAATACTTTCAATGCCTCGAGAATCTTTTAGGTATTTAGAAACTTCACCGTAATCGACAGGAGTATCCATACTTATGTTAAAGGTATTTTCATTGGCTTTATCAGGAAGTAATATCGCTTGCATGATGGCTTGTACCAAATCATCAACATGAATAAAATTCCTTTTAATGGGCTCTCCTTTGTCATTAAGCATTAATGGTATATTACCGGCTTCTTTATACCTTTTGGCAAGTTCTTCAGAGACCAAATCTTTCCATACTGGACCGCCGAAGACATCATCACCAAACGATAAACTATATTTAAAATCATCTTTCTCCATAATCCATGGTGCTCTTAGGCAAGTGCTTGGCAGAGAGTACTGAATTTGATATTGCTCGAGCATGACCTCTTCAAGAACTTTGGAAAGAGCATAACAACCTGGATATGCAGAATGCTTTTGCGTTTCTGTAACTGGAATAGGATGAGGGTAGAAAAAATGGCCCATTCCTGCATCACCTCCAATCAACAAAAATTGCTCGAAGTCACTTTTTTCTCTACATGCTTCTAAAAGCCAAAAGAGTCCCTTTACGGTCACGTCCATAACGTCGCTAGGCGTTTCTTTGCATGTAGCTAAGTGAACAACATGCGTAATTCCATTCATTGCTGCATCAACCGTGTCTTTGTCAGCTATTGATCCCTTAACGACACTAATCTTCTCAGTTGGATCAATTAGCCGGTTATGACATAAAGCAACTGCAGACGCATTTTTCATCAATTCAGAACAAGATATTTGCTCAAGAAATTTTTGACCAACTTTTCCCGTTGCACCTGTTACTAGAATCTTCATTTATTTAGAAAACACTCCAAATTAAATTAGGGCAAGCCAGATAAATGAATTAGTTGATTTTATTCTAAGTTAAAAAACTTATTTTATAATCTTTTGTGAGAGTAATATGTCAGCTAGTTCAGTTATATTTGTGTTTGTATGGTCAGAAGATAATGTAATTCTGATTCGGGCTGAACCTCTAGCGACAGTAGGATATCTTATGGCGGGGGCGTAAATTCCTGATTCAAATAACTTATTTGAGATTTCTATGCTAGCTGATTCTTCACCGACAATTATTGGGAGTATGGCGCCTTCAGGTCTTTTAAGATTAAGTTTAGTGCATAATAAATTAATGTTACTGTCGAGTTTTTCGCGCCTTAGATTCCCCTCAACCTCTTGAATTATTTTCAATCCTTCGCTGGCTGCTGCGGCTTGAGATGGCATTGGTGCGGTAGAGTAAATAAAACTCCTAGCCTTATTAATAATTAGATCACGCCATATTTTCGAGGTTGCTGTAACTGCTCCAGCAGCGCCAGCAGATTTTCCAAACGTTGCCATTATAAAATCGGCTTGCTCGCTTAAATTATATTCGCTTAATTTTCCTTTTCCTATTTCACCACAAATTCCAAAGGAATGGGCTTCATCGACTAAAAGAAGAGCGTTATATTTTTTCTTTAGACTAACTATTTTAGATAGATCAGGGGAATCACCATCCATACTAAAAATCCCCTCCGTAACTATTAGAATGCGGTTATCTTTATTATTAGCTTTGCTTGTGGCATCGAGGATTTTTTCTAATTTATCTAAATTATTATGTGGAAAAGAGCGTAGGATTGCTCCGCTTAGTTTGGCTCCATCAATCAAGGACGCATGACACAATCTATCAATAATTACTATATCATCAGGTTGTAAAATTGCCCCTAGTGTACCCAATGCTGCGGAGTACCCGTTCGAGAAGAAAATCGCTGATTCTTTTTCAAAAAAAACAGCGGATGCATTCTCTATCTCATGGTGAGGTAAGGAACTGCCGGAAACTAGTCGAGAAGCTCCAGAGCCCACACCATAGGAATCAACAGCTTTTTTTGCTGCAGTTTTTATGCGCTCATGAGAGCAAAGGCCAAGATAATTATTAGAGCAAAAGTTAATTAATTTGTGATCATTGAAGTGAAAATCAATACCTGTTTCTTGTGTTCCGTGCTTTAGCTCTCGAAGGAGATTTTCCTCTTCAATTTTTTTTATTTCTAAGTTAGGATCACGCATAACAAAATGATAAACATTTTATATTCTAATAGTTTATAACTCATGATGTTCAAAAGTAGAATGAATATAAATGAAGAGTTAATAATTATTTTTCTATGAGGTGTAAATAATCTATAAATAAGAATAATATGCAATTCATCGTAAGTAGAGATAATGAGCAATTTGGTCCATATACTTTAGAGCAGCTTCATCAATATGTGAACGAGGGTAGTATTTATCCGCATGATCTTGTTTTTGACGGCCAAAACTGGGTTAATGTAAGCCAAATTATTAACCCCCAACAGCAGCCCCAAATCACCTCATTCGCTGTACCTCAGATTACACAGCATCCTAAGGCCCAGAGGGTTCAACAGGGTCCAAATCTAGGTAACGTTGTAGGCCCAATGTTTAATTCTCAGAAATGGATTAGGTTTATGTCGGTACTAGGATTTATAGTTGGAGCTTTTGAAAGCATATTAGTCATTATCACAATTTTTTATGGACTCGGGATAGGTGTGTTTTTTGGTAATTTAATTAATGCCGTCATAAGTTTATATGCAGCATCATTATTATGGAAATATGCCAATTCGATTAACGTTTTGAGAGGTGCTTTTCAAATTAATAATCTCAAAACCTCTATTGAGTTACAGGCACGATTTTGGACCTTTGTGGGTATAGTAACTCTTACTTTTGTTATAATAATGTCTCTAATTCTGATTTTGATTGTTGCTGGAATTGGGAACTTTGTCAGCAATTTACCGGACTTTCCCAGTGGAAATTAATTAGGCCTTATGAAATTAATCTGAAATAGGCCTAGATATCGAGCTTGAAGGTTCGTCCTAATTATTTTTTATGCGGACCTTATTATATGTAGCTTAACCCTCGAGATCACCACCTGCAGAATGTGCTAATTCCTGAAGATCGTCAGGGAGGTAAGACTTAAATTTTTTCTTATCAATAGCCTTCATGTAAGCCTCCAATGGGCTAATGATACCAGATTGTAGTTTTTCCTCAATAGCTGAATCCATGAATTGCATGCCTTCAGCCTTTCCTCCGATAATCACATCATATAGCTTTTGAGTTGCACCTTCTCGAATAATTGCAGCGACAGCTGAGTTTGAAACCATAATTTCGTTCACCGCAACTCGTCCTGGTTTATCATGCCTTTTACATAACAATTGAGCAACTACTCCCCTTAGAGAGGCGGCAAGCATAGTTCTTATTTGACTTTGCTGATCAGCCGGGAAGACATCTATTAATCTGTCTACCGTTTTTCTGGCATTGTTTGTATGAAGAGTTCCAAATACGAGTAATCCAGTTTCTGCAGCTGTTAAAGCAAGAGAGATTGTTTCAAGGTCTCTCATCTCACCAACAAGAACAATGTCAGCATCTTCTCGTAACGCTGCTCTTAGGCCGTCTGCGAATGTAGGGGTTTGTATTGGAACTTCTCTCTGAGTAATGATGCTTTTTTTGTTGTTGTGAACAAACTCAATAGGCTCTTCAACAGTTATGATATGCTTTGAGAAATTTATATTTATATAATCCATCAAGGCGGCAAGTGTCGTTGATTTTCCAGAACCCGTGGGTCCTGTAACTAAAACCAATCCACTTTTGATATGGCCAAATTCCTTCACAACCTCCGGTATACCCAGTTGTTCAAGACTTGCAATTTTGGTTGGGATTAATCGGAAAACACATGCATAACCATGGCTTTGCTTAAGATAGTTGCATCTGAATCTGGATTCTTCGTCCATTTCATAAGCGAAATCGAGATCTCCGGCAGCCTCGTAGCGTTCCCAAGCTTCGGGCTCTGCGATTTCCTTCATCATGTTTTTGATTTTATCAGTGGAAAGAACTTCTTCCCCTTCAATTGCACTGATGGATCCATGAACTCGTATTTTGGGAGGCTGTCCCTCGCTCAGGTGGAGGTCGGAGCCGCCATTATCAATTAAATAACGAAAATATTTATCAATCTGATTGGCCATCGTAAAAGTCAGTTCTAAATCTCAAAATGTTTTTTCATGTTAGTTAAGTCGGCGCATCTTGAAAGACACTCTTCTTGTGTGATTAATCCCTTATTGTAGAGGTTCTTTAGAGAGTCATCCATTGTTATCATGCCGACCGCTTTACCTGTTTGCATGATTCCAGGCAGCATAAATGTTTTACCCTCCCTGATACAGTTGGCTACCGCTGGAGTATTCATTAACAATTCCAAACATAATTCTCTACCTGTACCATCAGATCTTGGAATAAGTTGTTGAGATATAATTCCTCTAAGAGATTCACTTACCATGATTCTAATCTGATCCCTTTGATCGTTGGGGAATACATCCAATACACGGTCAAGAGTTCTTGCTGCATTTCCAGTGTGTAAAGTGGCTAACACTAAGTGACCAGTTTCAGCAGCAGTAATAGCAAGTGAAATGGTCTCGAGATCTCTCATCTCACCGACCATGATAACATCAGGATCTTCTCGTAATGAACCTCTTAGGGCTGCTGCGAAAGATTCAGTATGAGTGTGAACTTCCCTCTGATTAACATGACAATTTTTAGATTCAAAAATATATTCAATTGGATCCTCAAGTGTAATGATGTGATCAGTTCTTTCTTCGTTAATGTGATCAATAAGTGAAGCGAGCGTTGTTGATTTTCCTGATCCTACTGAACCAGTTACGAGAACAATTCCGTTTTGATATTGAGTCAGCGGTTTGATTGTTTCAGGAAGCCCCAGTTCGTCCATTGATCGAACCTTGGTATTAATGATTCTGAAACAAATGTCATATCCTAATCTTTGAACAACTACAGATGCTCTGAATCGGCCAAAACTATTTTGATATGCAAAATCAACATCTCCTTTATCAGCAAGTCTGGCTTTCTCTCTTTCTCCAAGGAAGCTCATGGCCAATTTTTCAGTGTCTTCTGCAGTTAACACTTTAGCATTTTCCCATATAGGCTGTAGCGTTCCATATCTACGCCATGTAGGCATTGCGTTTGTTGCTAGGTGAATGTCAGAGCAATCGTATTCCTGTCCAATTTTGAGGTATTCGTCGACATGCGATAGAACAGCGACTTCCTCATCTTGGCTCTGTATTGTTTCGTTTTCAGACATAGAAATAAAAGGCGCTCAGTTTACACTCTCATCTGAAAGCGTCCAGTTTCTTCGAAGTTTTAGACTAAAAAAATTTAAATTCAGTTCATCTTCCTTGAGATGACCTGTTGATAGTGAGTGAATAATAAATTATTCCCCTTAATTAATAGACCAAAAAGAGTTTTTGTAAGAAATAATCAGGGGTTTAAGAGTCTTTTGACTTATTTTTCATTATATCCATAAATTTTGTAATTTAGAAAAAAATGTAAAAATCAATCGCTCACTATTCGTCCTCTCGAGAAATCAAATGGATTCATTTTCACTCTGACTGTGTCACCTACTTCGATTTTTGATTCTAATAGCTCTGATTCTGCAAAATGAGCATGGATAATCTTCCCATTGGGTAGTGCTGCTTTAAAAATTCGATTATCCACTATCTCTATTATTTTAGCAGAACCGATTATTTCTGGATTATGAATTTTTTCCATTTTTGATTAAATTAACCAGCATTTTGCCAGGATACTAAAGGTGCTAATGATTGGTATCCATCATGATGCCAATAAACTGATGGATTTTGGCTTGATCCTAGAGGGCAATATCTTGTTGCTCCGATATGAGTTAAAGATTTTGCCATTTCTAAACTATAAGGAAAAATAGCAATAGTGCTAATACTGTCCAATATTATAGATAACGCTTCAACTAAGTTATCAGGCATTGGCTTAACGAACACAAATTGCCCCAAAGGGGATTGAGCAAATTGAGGTTCGTCTTCATATACAACTGTCCAGTTGGTATTGTTGTCACTTTTCCAAATTTGGACACTCGTGTCATTGCTACTTCTAAATTCGTAACTCCTTCTCAGATGGTCTATTTGGGCATCAGTTGCAATGTCTCGGCCTTTTGGTGGGGTATTTATATTCAATAAATCAAGGCTCTTGGCGAGCCTTGCAGCAAATGACCGTGGTTGTTCTTTTGGGTTCACATAAATACAGTGGGGAGAGAGGCATCCCTTTTGATCATACATGTTAATATCCCTTGCCGCTAGATCTGCAGCCTCCTTTTGATCGTCTCTATCCACAACAGCGAAGCTAACTTTATGATTATGCGAAATAATTGTTTGGAGTGGACTCGCTTGGGAGGCAATATCCATTACAGTTTCATCCGAGCCGAAAATAATAATTAGTTTAGCTAAATCAATCCACTCATTTGAGGTTTCCCTATCAGAAGATGTTTCAACTAGATTAAGCATTTCTGAGGGTAACTTCTCTAAAAACTCCTGAAATTCTTTAATTCCATTTCTTGGTAATTTTACAAAATTTTTAGCTCCTACAAGTAGTCCTCTGGTTATACTTTGAATTGCGGCTTCAGGGGTGTTTCCAGATACTATGTGCAAAATAGGGGTTATGGCATTTGCTTTTGCAAAGACATCTCCATATTTAACAAATTCATCTAATGCTTTGGAGTCTCCAAGTTCTTTATTCAGAATTTCAATTAAGTCCGAGTAACTTATTCCGGTGGCTATACTTAAAGCCTTAGCTCTTGCATTAGTATCCATTATTAGTTGTGACGAGAGATTAATTCTTCAGCGGCAAGAGAACACCCTCTAGGGGTTAGGTTTTCGTCTCTTCCAATAAGTTCGAAGTCTTCACCTCGTTTTATTGCAACATCACCAGTCATAATGGCAACTGACGATCCGAGATTTGCTAAATCATAAATTGCTAATAATCCTTTTTCTCCATCTGCTACTTCGTCATTTTGTCCTGGGATTACAACTCTTGTTTTTAGCCAATGGGCTGATTTGTGTGTTCTGTTAAGCCCATTGGAATAAAATTGTGAGCTAAGTTCAGTCATGCTGTACTCATTGATAATATTATCTTTGGGTATACAAAAAATTTTACTAATTTTTGAGTAAAAGGACTCCTTTGTTATTGTTGTTTTCTTTCCTTTGTAACCTCCTGTTTCTAGAATCCAGCTACCAGAGGGTAATTTTATTTCTGGTTGACTTGAATTCTCTAGAAGATACAAGAAAGCTAAAGCAGTTCCCGATAGGATTATGGGTTCGTTAATTTTGGTCAAAAAGGAATTGATCTTATTTATATTTATCTTTCCGGATGAATTAATTAAATATTTTCCACCCAACGTGTTAAACATGTGAACCAGGCTAGACACTTTATTTACCTCAGGACTTTGGGTTAAACAGATTAGAGGTAATTGTGGTAGATTTAGTTTATCCCATGTAGCAAGAACTGATTTTTCATAAATTGAAGTATCAAAGAAATGATGTTTTCCCTGCACAGTGCCAGTAGTGCCACTTGTTAGAAAAGTCTGTGTAATGTTTTTTTCAGGAAAGCTAATTAACTTCTCGGGATTTTTAAATGCTTCAGTTGGAATAGGTATAATTTCACGCCAACTGTTTGGAGATTTACAGTGAAGATCGGTATATTTTCTTAAGATTTCACAATTGTTTTTTTGAAAAGCATGAACCTCGATAATTAACTCATCAAAAGTTTCTTTAGATTCCTCATCTATGAATAACGTTATCTTTTCTTTTAGTTCTTCATAGCTTTTCACGGGAATCTATTTTTGCTCTGAATTCGTTTATTATTTATTCTTAATGAAACCAATAAATTGAATTATCTTTTCTAATTTATTTGGCGAAATCTTAGCATTTTGATATAAACTTAAATTGTGAAATTTAATAAAAACAACAAATTATTCCTATTAACATTATTGTTGTCACTTTTTTTAGTAAATCTGTCCTATTCGGCAGAACCTAGAACATGGACTAATCTAAAAGGACAACAGCTCAAAGCGCAGCTGGTATCTGTAGATGGTGATTATGTAATTTTAAGACTAGAAAATGGTAGAGATTCCAGAGTTTTAAGAAAAACTCTAAGTATTGGTGATCAAAAGTTTTTGGAGGAATATGGAGGTGCTGAAAAAATTCCGATCGATCCAAAAGCTAAAATTACTGTTCCTGAAAAGGAGATGAAGTTTAATTCAAAAACTTTAGTCAAACGCGATGATAAATTCGAGCTTCCTGATGGCTATTCTCTTCAGTTTGATATCGTTGAATCTGAACATTTTCTTGTAATGTCGAGCGGGAAAGTTCGTGGCAAAGATACTGCCGAACTTGCAGAAAGATTATGGTATGGCATGAATTTTCAACATCCAGGGTTTGCGGAAAAATGGGGAGACGAGAAAAAGGCTATTTTCTTATGTGGGGAAAAAACAGACTATGATATTCTTGGGAAATATTACGTAGACCAATTAGCTAACAGCGGAAGAGCTCAAGAAGCATCAAATTCTGCAAGAACTTGGCCCATGTCATCGGGTGCTGGATTGTTTTTGGATAACGAAACTTGTGATAAATACGACGTTATGAGAGGTGCTAGAGCTTTCCGAGCTGATAGTAAATCTAATTTTCAACGAGGTGTCTGGAACCCTTTTCCAGCTCATTGTATTGCCCAAGACGTGCTTAATGTTCAGATGGGTGGAGCTGGTGGAGGTGCAGGTTCAGAGGGGTATTACGCGATTTCTACTGGACACGGTTATTATAAAGAAATTCAACTAACTGATGAGACTGTTACTAGCTTATTGGATGCCAACACATATGAGTCTGATGAAGTGGTTAAATCAGGTGGATTTGATGATGGCCGTAAATGGGCAAGAACGTTAAGAGATTTGGTCAAGAAGGAGAAAGTTTCTCCAAGCATTGCTGGTTTATATAGAGTTAATAGAGCTTCCGAATTAACGCCTGAGCTTACTGTGCAAATGTATGGATTTGCAAGGTATATGCAAAGTACTCCTGATAGGATATCAAAGTTTTCTAAAGTGATGGAAAGAGTTGATACGAGTCGTTCAATTCCGGTCCCTCTCGAGATGGCCAAATTATTTGGCTTTGAAACAGTTCAAGAGTTTGAAAGCGACTGGATTAATTATCTCAAATCCACGGCATTTAAATAATTAATCAGTCTGTAAAAATACTTTTTGTTCCCTGTAAGTGATCACAGCATCAGTCTCACGCATGAAATCTGCTCCGAAGATGGCTCCGTAAGCCTTTGCGCCACCACCAAGTCTTTTGAAAAGATCTACTGACAATAGCTGTCGATTTTCAAATTTTGCGTTACCCATTGTTAGACTTGGGACTTGTGTGATTGCTGCAGGAGCCTTGCCACCAATTCCATAGACGACTTGATCCATTGGACCCACTTGGCAGCCTGTATCTTTGGCCCAGTTGACATCAAGTACAGATGACCCTGCTCCAGTATCAATCATGAACCGGGTGTCTTTTTTATTTAACTTTCCATCAACAAAAATATGATTACCCAGCCTTTTATATTCGAAGCTTTGGTATTTTCTTAACTCTAAGATGTCCTGTACAGTGAGTCCTCTACACTGCCTTAGAAATATTTCTCTTTGAGGGCTCCAATCAGTGGCATACTTTTGGTCTTCGTCAGTTAATCTTCCCAAAGGCAAAGTTAAGTTTTTATTTTGACCTTCAATCGCAAGCTCAATAGATGTTGCATTCTTCTTGGCGATTTTTCCTTTAAATGTTTTTCTATCTTTAGTTTTAAAGAAACGGTATTCAGGAACGTCTGGTACTTCGATTTCATCGTCATTATCAATAAGGTCAGGCCGGAAAAATATTCTACCTTCTTTGTAGGAAATAACCGCTCTCATTTTACTCATAAATTCTGCACCCAAAATGGCATCATATTCTTTTCTGGCATTAGGAATATCTTTGAACATATCCGCTGAAAGAAGTACTTGGTCTTTAATGAACGCTTGTCCGAGTCTGATTTCTGGAACTTCAGTCAATGCCGCTGGAGCTTCTCCTCCAATACCAAAAATCACTTGATCTAATGGACCTACCTTACACCCTTTTTCTTTTGCCGCCTCTATGTGTAGAACGGTCGACCCAGCTCCAGTATCAATCATGAATTGAGATTTGTTTCCGTTGAGCTCACCTTCAACGAAAATATGGTTTCCTTTTATTGTGAATTTAAAACTTTCATAGCCTCGGATTTCGAGAAGTTCTCTAATAGTTAATGTTTTGCATTGGGTGAGGAAGAGTTCCTTTTCCTTGTCCCATTTTCTAACGTACTCCTGATCTTCTTTACTGAGCTTCTCGTATGAGAGGGTTGCCGATTTACCGTTTGGTAATTTCAGAGTCAATGTATCTTCAGTCTTGTCTATAAGAAGCGCTTTAATGGTTTTGCCGTTGGCGCTCGTAAAGTCACGGTATTCTGGTTTGTCACTATTTCTTGGTATGAGTTGGCCGTGACTTGTTCCAAGTAAAATTATAAAACTGAAGAACAATGCTAAATTGTAGAGGATATCCTTTTTCATCTTGTTTATCTATAAATTATAATTCTCCTTTGGTCAGCCAAAAATACATCGATAGTTAATTAAAATATTTCAATAAACGAGAATAGTGAATTTAACTATATTTTTAAGTAAATCATTGAATTCGAGTGATTTACCTTTTCTTCTATTTAATTAATGTAAATAGAAGAATTCTGATATTGTTTGAAAGATTGGCGTTTTTTAAGCGTTTTTATAACATCCATCAAAGTATTGTTCTTTTGATCATTTCTTTGCGATGCCGGTAAAACAAATTATACTATATCCAATAATATTTAGAGATATGAAAAAAATGAACTTCTACTCCTTCACATTGATGTGCTTAGGGATGATATTTTTTATTGGTTGCACACAAGATCCAGGGTCTAATCCTAATGCTTTCCGTCTTGAGGATGGTCCTAATGGAATAGCTGGTGGTTCTAGATATGGCTACCTTGGTGCAGATCAAGTTAAGGAAATTCCTAATCAAAATACAAATAATTTGCAAAATGGTACTGTATTCCTTGATCCATCTAATACTGGGGGTTCTTCAAATGACAGCAAAGTTGAACCAAAATATTCAGTTAACGGTAGTAATGATGCGAACACCACTACAATAGTTTCGAACGAACCTGCTAAAGATAAGCCCGATCCTGAAATTTCTAAACAACCTTCTGGTAATAAGCCCTATGCTAATCCAGTTCCTGGAAAAGTTGGGCATGTTTATAGTCCATTTGCTAATGGTAGAGAAGTTGATGTTACTGGGTTTCCACCAGGCACTGAGGTAAGGTGTCCATATACGAAAATGATTTTCAGAGTCCCTTGATTGAATTTCATTGATTTACTTTGATTAGCTAGAGGAATTGGAATAAATCTGATTCTGTGAAGAATATTTCAATTATTGGCCCTGGTCTTTTAGGAGGATCAGTTGCTCTTGCTTCTAAAAAATTTGAACTAGCTGATAGGATTTCTCTGTGGGTTCGTAGACCAGATGCAGTTGAGGAATTAATTGATGCTAAAATTGCAGAAATCGTAAGTAATGATTTTCATGAAGTTATTCCAGATTCTGATTTAATTGTATTAGCTACCCCAGTGGGTGCGGTTGGTGAAATTCTTTCCAAAATTATTCCTATTGCAAAGCCTAACGCCGTCATCACTGATCTATGTAGTGTCAAGAAATGTGTAGTAAACTTAGTAGATAAATTATTAAATGACTTTAATAGAGAAGATTTAAACTTTGTTGGAGCTCACCCTATGGCGGGAGCTGAAGTTGGAGGCTTTGTTAATGCTAGAGCTGATTTGTTTTCTGGAGCGGTATGTGCAATTACTCCAGGAATTACTTCTAGTGAAAATTCGGAGGTAGCAGTTTATGAGTTTTGGGAGGGGTTAGGTTGTCGATGTATAAAAATAGAAGCTTCCATGCACGACGAAATGGTAGCTAAGGTTAGTCATTTGCCACATCTAATCTCATCTGCTTTAGCTATTACGTCTCTTGATGATAAAAGTGATGATGTTAAGTTGGCGGGACCAGGTATTAAAGGAATGACTCGAATTGCACTTGGATCTCCAGATATGTGGGCAGAGATCCTATTGCAGAATAAAGATAGTGTCGAAAAGGTTTTGTCAGAGCATATTGATTCAATTAGCGAAGTATTGAAGCATCTTAAAGATGGTGACCATGAAGAAGTATTGGAATTTCTAATTAAGGCTAGAGAAAACAGGATTAATTGTTTTCCTTCTGATTAATTTTAATATTAGTAATAAATTTATAAAAAATCACAATGAGTCGTAAAACAGATGTTCTTCGAATAAAAAAAGCGAAGAGTTTTGGAGGCGAAATATCGGTGCCTGGTGATAAAAGTATTTCCCACCGAGCTGTGATGTTGGCCGCAATTTCCAACGGACCATGTCGTGTGGATGGTTTTCTACCTAGTGATGATTGTTTGTCTACAGTTGGAGCTATAAGAACTCTGGGTATTCAAGTCGATGTATTAGATGAAGATAAGTATGGACCTAATCAATTAATGATTCATGGTCGTGGAGGAAAGTTTAATCCACCTTTAGAAAATATTGATTGTGGTAATTCAGGAACTACGATGAGGCTATTATCCGGTATATTGGCGGGTCAAAAGTTCACATCGGTTCTTATTGGAGATGATTCATTGTCACAAAGGCCCATGCAAAGAATTATAGAGCCACTTAAGCTAATGGGCTGTGAAATTATTGCATCTGGTAAAAATAATAGTGCCCCTTTAACGATTAATGGGGCTGATCTTGAAGCGGTCAGGTATGAACTTCCCATTGCTAGTGCTCAGGTTAAGAGTGCAATAATACTGGCAGGTTTGTTTGCGAAAGGTAAAACAACCGTGGTTGAACCTTTACAGACCAGGGATCATACGGAAAAAATGTTAGATTTTTTCCAAGTAAAAACAATTCGTTCCAATGATGAAATTAGTATAGATGGAGGACAAATTCTTGAATCACGAGATATTATAGTTCCAGGTGATATTTCAAGTGCAGCATTTTGGTTTGTATCTGCAGCAGCATTTAGCGGGGCAAAGCTAACAGTCAAAAACGTTGGTCTGAATCCTTCTAGAAATGGAATATTAAAAATTCTCACAAGAATGGGTGCTAATGTCTCTGAATCTATTGACACTAGTGGCAATGGAGAAGAGATAGGAAATGTCTCAATAGAGGGTGTTGGATTAAAAGGTATAGAGATTGATGGAGATATTGTCCCAAATATCATAGATGAGATTCCAATTATTGCTGTTGCGGGTGCTCTTGCTGAAGGTAAAACAGTCATAAAAGACGCTGCTGAACTGAGGGTAAAAGAAAGTGATAGGATATCAGCGGTAGCGGGTAATTTGAAAGCAATGGGTGCAGATGTTAAAGAGACTGATGATGGAATGGTGATCAATGGAGGAAAACCACTTGTGGGTGCTAACATTGATAGTTATGGAGATCATCGCATAGCCATGGCTTTTTCTGTAGCAGGACTTTTTGCAGAGGGAGAAACAGTTATTAATAATCCTGAGTGTATTGCGGTGTCATATCCAAATTTTGAGACTCATCTTAAAGAGTTGTTATCTCCAAATAAAAGAGGACCGGACGAGCCTATTCCAGTAATAAGATCACTATCGGTAGAGAACGATAAAGATTGATTTAGGTAAAAATAATTCTCACATTAATACATAATGGAGCCTTCTAATAAAGTGATTGCAATTGATGGTCCGGCCGCATCTGGGAAAAGTAGTGTTGCAACTAGAGTATCAAAGAAAACAGGTTTTCTGCATGTTAATTCGGGCTTGATGTACAGAGCTTTAACTTGGAGTGCTTTAAGGGCCGATATAGATACTAATAATGAATCAAAGGTCATTGATCATTTGAATTCCATTGAGATGGAATGCATAAAATCAAACGATTCGTTATTATTGCATATAGACGGAAATGATCCGGGTGAAGAGTTAAAATCACAGGAGGTTAACCGTTCTGTTTCTGTTGTGGCGGCTATTAAAGAAGTAAGAAGTGAACTTGTAAAAAGGCAGAGAGAGTATCTCTTAGTTTCAGATATTGTTATGGAGGGTAGAGATATTGGATCTGTGGTATTTCCAGAAACTCCATTCAAATTTTATATCGATGCTTCACCTGAGGTTAGAGCGTTACGACGTCGAGGAGAGGGAGGTGTAGATGATCTTATAGAGAGAGATAAACTTGACTCCTCAAGGAAAGTTTCACCTCTAGTAATTCCCGAAGATGCTTTCGTAATAGATACCTCGGAAATGGATTTAAATGAGGTCGTAGAGAAAGTGCTGTCAGAATTAAATAACAGAGGATTAATTATATAATTAGAAACTATTCTTATGTGGTACTGGATCGGGTTTACTTTGTCGTTATTACTTTTTCGCTGTTTTTTTCTTTTAAAGATAGTCGGTAAAAATAAAATTCGAGATTCATGGAAAGTGGGAGGAGTTCTGTTGGTAGCAAATCACACTAGCTTTTTTGATCCTCCGATTGTTGGTGTTGCCTATGGGAAAAAAACAGCTTTTTTGGCAAGAAAAACTCTATTCAAAAAGGGTTTTTTTGGTTGGTTGTATCCAAAATTAAACGCTATTCCTGTTGATCAAGAGGGTGCTGATATGAGTAGTTTAAAAAGAATTATAAAAGAGCTTAAAAATGGAAATCCAGTTCTAATTTTTCCTGAGGGGCAAAGAAGTACAGATGGAGAAATACTGCCAGGTGAGGCAGGTGTGGGTTTAGTGATTTCAAAATCAAAGGCTCCAGTTTTACCAATTCGGATATTTGGTGCTTATGAGGCTTTTCCTAGAGGATCAAAATTTCCAAAATTGTTTACAAGGATAACAATCAATGTTGGTGATATGATAAAATTTGGGGAGGATGAATTAAAAACAAAGACTCGAGAAGGTTATCAATCTTTATCTGATCGTGTAATGGATTCGATTGCGGTAATTAAAAAGCCATGATTGTAATAAAGCCTATTCATTTGATTTTTCGGTCATAGAATTGGTCTCCTTTTGGTGGCCTTATTGGCATATTTAAACCATTGGAAAGTTGAAGTTCATTGAATAATTGATTGCGTAAGGTTTCTATTTTTTTCTTGTATTGCGGTATTTGGATTAAGTTGTGTCTTTCATGTGGATCATTTTCAAGATCGTAAAATCCGTTTCTATCCCAGATTCCATGATAATAGATGTACTTATAGCGATTTGTTCTAATTGCTAGACAAGTTGGGGTTGCTGGAAAGTTCCATTCCCAATGATATTCATATAGGATGTGATTTCTGTGATTAATTTGATCTTTTCCCCTGATTAATGGAGCAAAAGAAATGCCATCCATTTCGGGTGATATAGATTTTGGATCCTTACCAGCTAGAGA
>JACETS010000030.1 GCA_013911195.1 Verrucomicrobiales bacterium
GTTCAGGCGCTCCCTTACCCTTACCCATCCTGGTTTCTGGAGGTCTAGATGTTGTTGGCTTATGAGGGAAAATTCTGATCCAAACTTTTCCTTTACGTTTTAAGTATCTATTGATCGTGACACGACAAGCCTCTATTTGATTATTTTTAATCCATCCTCTTTCTAGAGTCTGAAGTCCATAATCACCGAAACTAAGTTTAGTTCCACGATTCGCATTGCCAGCACGACTTCCGCGTTGGCTCTTACGATACTTCACCTTTCTTGGCATTAATGGCATGCTTTATAGGTCCTTTCTAAATATATTTATTTGATTACGTATTTAAATTTGTGACTTGTTACTTTGCTTGAACCCGCTTACCCCTTCTACCCTTCGGGTCTCTTCTGGGTCCACCTCCAGTTTCACGCTTTGGCTTCTCTATTTCTTCCTTCTTGTTAATCCAACATTTAATCCCAATGATTCCATATGTTGTTTTAGCTTCTGCAAATCCATAATCAATAGGAACCCTCAATGTTTGTAGAGGCACTTTACCAAGCTTATACCATTCAGCCCTTGCAATATCAGCTCCACCAAGCCTTCCGCTACAGCGGATTCTTATACCGTCAGCACCAAAATCCATAGTAGTCTGAATCGCTCTTTTCATTGCGCGGCGGAATGCAATTCTTCTCTCCAACTGCACAGCTACACTCTCCGCAACTAATTGAGCAACTAACTCAGGCTGCTTTATTTCATGAATATCAATTTTTACATCCTGCCCTTCACACATAGCCGAAATCTTGTTACTCAAGTTTTCTATCTCAGCACCCTTTCTGCCAATAACTATTCCAGGCCTAGAAGTATGGAGCTTAACTCTAATAGCATTATAAGCTCTTTCTATTTCAATTTTAGCAAGGCCTGCAGTGTAGAGAGTTTTCTTAAGCCACTTTCTGACTTTAATATCTTGGTGCAAGAACTTGGTATAATCTTTTTCAGATGCATACCACTTCGATCTCCAGTCCTTCTGAACTGCAAGTCTGTAGCCTATCGGATTTACTTTACGTCCCATAATTTTCTTTCGTGAAATTTTATTAACTTTGTCTATTTTTCCTCTTTTGTTGCCGGATTATCCTCCGTGATAACTATACTTATATGACTTTGTCTTTTCCTAATCGGGCCTGCTGATCCTCTAGCCCTTGGCTTGAAACGTTTCAATGTACGAGCATCATTTACTACAGCCTCTTTAACGATCAAAGATTCGATATCAACATTTACCTCATCCATCTCATCGTTAATGCTAACTGCGTTTGCTAATGCAGAGTCTAAAGTTTTCTTAATCAAGCGAGCTGATTTTCTTGGAGTAAACGTGAGTGCATTCACTGCCTCATCCACTCTCATTCCTTGAATAGCACGCGCAACGTCGCGAGCTTTCTTTGGAGAAACCCTAGCATTTTTATGCTCAGCTCGGAATATCCCTTTCAAATATTCTTTTTTCTCTTTTTTCATAAACTTTATTTTTGTGTTGTATCCACTGAGGCCAAATCGCCTACTTTTGGATAATCTTCTTGGATTTTTAAATTTTTAATAAGTGCGGCAGAAATATTGTCCCTTACATCGATAATGATTGATGTCCCTACCGGTCTATCCTTTCTAAACAATCTAAAAGGCATACCAATTTTTGCGCCAGAGTTGGTTCCTATGTTTAAAACGACGACACCATGATCATCCTTCACTCCAATGATACTTGCCTCGTGAATTGTCCCATCAATAAAGTTTTCTGCACCTTCGATTCTTCCAATACCCAAAGCAATGTCAGAATCATCAACTGCACCTTTCACGTCTTTAATTAATTCCTTATCGGATTTTTTATTTTCAACCGCATCAATTAATCTGAGTGTTACATCAGATAAATTAATAAGTGATTCTGAAAGCCCTAATTTTTCCTCTTCAAGAATACGAATATCATTCATTGCCTTGAGTAAACGCGCCTCAACTCCAGATTGACCATCAGTAACAGATTCGATACCAAAAGCTTCAAGCTGCAAGCGTACATCGTTATATGATTTTCTAAATTCAACCGCCTCCGCATTTGAAGTCATAAGACTGGCCTTCAGATTTGAATTAATTTTTTCAAATTTGGCCAATTCTTTGATGAGCTCATTATTCCTTTCAATTGCAGCCTCAAGTGCAGTTTTTACCTCAAGCAACTCAATATCTTTATCAGCACATATAGCAACAGATAGGCACAAGCCTTTGGCAAAAACCAAAACTAATAACCTTGTGAAAATGTGCCCGATAAACATTGAGTTTAAATGCTATTATTTATTTTTTACCTACACCTCCATGTGCAATGAATTTACGAGTCGGAGAAAACTCACCTAGTTTATGACCCACCATATTTTCAGAGACATAAACGCTAATAAAATCTTTACCGTTGTGAACAAGAAATGTATGACCCACAAAATCTGGTGAAATAATAGATTTTCTTGACCAAGTTTTGATTGGTCTTTTTTGGCCAGAATCATTCATGGCATCAATCTTCATAAGAAGCTTCTGATCTATAAATGGTCCTTTTTTAAGTGATCTACCCATAATATTTTAACTATTACTTTTATATGAAATTTATCTGGTTCGGTTATTTTTAGTCTTCCGTCCCTTGACGATAAACTTACTACTCGCTTTGTACTTCTTTCTGGTCTTTTGACCTTTAACATGTCCCCATGGACTCTTTAAGTGTTGACGACCACCTCCAGATTTTGATTTACCCTCTCCACCACCATTTGGGTGATCTACCGGATTCATGCACATTCCTCTGACTGTTGGA
Organism: Verrucomicrobiales bacterium; assembly: GCA_013911195.1. Lineage (GTDB taxonomy): Bacteria > Verrucomicrobiota > Verrucomicrobiia > Verrucomicrobiales > DEV007 > EC70. Next base: position 2,799 of record JACETS010000030.1, read on the forward strand.
CGAATACCTAGCCACCTAGTTCTTCCAGCTTTTCCTGCCACCACATCGCCATGATTAATGTTACCAACTCTTCCAAGGGTACAATAGCATGCAGAATTAATTTTTCTAATTTCACCAGAAGGCAGTTTAACAAGAGCATATTTTCCTTCCATATTTGAAAGAGTCGCCTGACCACCTGCACTTCTTGCAATGCTACCTCCTCTTCCTGGTATTAACTCAACATTATGAATGTCAGAGCCTAAAGGTACTTTTGATAAAGGTAATGCGTTGCCAACTTTAGGAGGAGCATTTTCACCTGCCTCCACTTTGGCACCAACTTCCAAACCTACTGGCGCAATAATATAGGATTTAACTCCATCTTCATAAGTAATAAGAGCAATTCTCGCCGAACGGTTAGGATCATACTCGATACCCTCAACCTTAGCGCTTACGTCTCTCTTCATTCTCTTGAAATCAACCAAGCGGTATTTACGCTTATGACCACCACCTCGGTGGCGACATGTTATTCTACCTCTGTTATTTCGACCGCCACTCTTTTTCAATGGAGAAAGAAGTGACTTCTCCGGAGTATCCTTTGTAATCTCCTCAAAACTAGGAAGCTCCTTGTATCGATTAGATGGTGTATAGGGTCTAAACTTTTTTAATGCCATTTCCTTTTTTCTTTAAATTATACAATGTCGATCATTTCGCCTGGCTTCAATTTGACATAAGCCTTTTTCCAATTTGCTCTTCGTCCCATCACTGGACTCGTTCTGCCTCTTTTTTTCTTACCCGTGTAATTGGCCGTTTTTACAGATACAACATCTTTACCTAACACTCTTTTGACAGCCTCTTTGATTTCAATCTTTGTTGCCCTCTTATCTACCTTAAAAACATATATATTGTCTTCAGTAAGAATTTGAGCTTTCTCGCTGTTGACCTGAATTGTTTTAAGAACTCTATGAATATCTTTCATTATGATTTATTCCTTAAATATTAAAAATTAGAGTGTTGTTCTCTTTGAAAGCGTTGGCATCGCGCCTTCGGTAATGATTATCTTATTGTAGTTTAGCAACTCTTCGGTATTTAGATCCAAAGCTGTAACCAATTGCGTACCGGCTACATTTCTAGCAGCTAAATATGTCTCTGCTGTGAAGTTATTAGAAACAACTAAGCAGTTTAGAAGCCCGGCAATTTCATTAACCTTGGCAACAAATGACTTAGTCTTACCTCCATCAACTTTAAACTCATCAACAACGAAAACATCTCCTGCTTCAATACGATTACTAAGAGCAGCTGAGAATGCCATTTTCTTTGTCTTACGATTAACCTGTTTAGAATAATCTCTTGGTCTTGGACCAAAAACAACTCCTCCTCCACGGTGTAATGGAGAAGCATTTCCTCCTTGTCTGGCATTACCAGTACCTTTTTGACGAAATGGTTTTTTACCAGATTGAGCAACCTCTCCACGTGTTTTGGTATTAGCAGTTCCTGAACGTCTATTTGCTCGCATTGCAACAACAACGTCATGGACTGCCTGAGTACCTTCTCCCTCTTCAGTAAGACTTATGTTTGCTGCCTTTGCGGCATCTGTAGTTAATATACTTGCGGACATATGATTACTTTTTTAATTATTTCTTGATGGCTGGTCTAATAATAACATAACCACCTTTTGCGCCAGGAACGGTACCGCTAATTAACAATACATTGTCCTCTGGACGTGATTGAACGACTTTGAGATTTTGGACGGTTACCTTCTTACCGCCCATTCTACCGGGCATTTTTGTGTTCTTCCAAACTCGCCCAGGCGTAGATCCAGCCCCGATACTTCCGGGCCTTCTGTGCATCATCGAACCATGCGATTGTGGTAAACCTCCGAAATTGTATTTTCTGTATACACCTTGAAAACCTTTACCTTTAGTGGTTCCAATAATGTCTACAAATTGACCATCTTCAAACATCTCGGCAGACGGATTATCCAAACCTTCAGGTAATTCGCTTTCGCCAGAATACCTAAACTCACGAACAAATCTTTTTGCTTCAGAATTATGTTTATTAAAATGACCTGAACGCGCCTTAGTTACTCTGCTCTCTTTTTGAGTATCATAACCAACTTGAACTGCTACGTATCCGTCAGTTTCCTTAGTCCTTTTTTGCAACAAAGTATTACCACTAACATCAATGACTGTGACTGGTATCATTGCACCATCCTCGTCATAGACACGTGTCATACCAACTTTCTTACCTAGTATTCCTAAACTCATATCCTATTTGATTCTTAACGAAATCTCGTTTTAAAATTTTTAACTGATTAAAGTGATTATCTGCTTATTAGCTTTAAAGCTTGATTAAAATTTCCACTCCTGAAGGCAAACTTAGCTTTTTAAGCTCTTCCATGGTGTGCCCACTTGGATTAAGAATATCAAGCAACCTTTTGTGGGTTCTTATTTCAAATTGTTCTGCTGATTTTTTGTTAACGTGAGGAGATCGGTTAACACTGAATTTTTCAATTCTAGTTGGCAAAGGAATTGGTCCAGCGAGCCTTGATCCAGTCCTTTTGACTGTATCGACAATTTCCATAGTTGCCTTATCAAGCATACGATAGTCGTAACTTTTTAACCGGATTCGAATTGTTTGTTTTTTTTCCATTTTCAGTTAATTAAATCTTAAGCATATGCAAGAGCTACTCCCCCTCGCTTTTCTATTAATTCATCTACAATTGCATTAGGCACAGTTTCAAAATGCGAAGGCTCCATAGAGTAGCTAGCTCTTCCTGATGACAAAGTTCTTATATCTGTTGAGTACCCAAACATTTCAGCTAGAGGCACTTCAGCCTTGATGACATTCACGTTATTTCTAGCACCTATTTCACCAATTTTTCCACGACGGCGATTTAAGTCACCCATAATATCACCCTGAAACTCATCTGGTGTTGTACATTCCACATCCATCATCGGCTCCAACAATTTACATTCAGCTTTCTTGAAAGCGTCTTTCATTGCAAAAATTGCAGCCATTTTAAATGATTGTTCATTTGAATCAACATCATGGCTGGATCCGTCAACTAGATCCACGTGAACATCCACAACTTGATAACCCGCGATGATACCTGAAATCATCGCTTCCTTAATACCTGCCATACAAGCATTGATGTATTCTCTTGGTATCGCACCACCGACAACCTTATTTTCTGTTGTTAATCCTTTACCTCTTTCGTTTGGAAATACTTTTAGAATAACGTGACCATATTGACCCTTTCCACCAGTTTGCTTTTTGAGAAGCCCCTCTCCATCTGCATCAAGAGCAATGGTCTCCCTGTAGGCAATTTGAGGTTTTCCAGCAGTAGTAACCACTCCAAACTCTCTCTTCATTCTATCTTGGATGACTTCCAAATGAAGCTCTCCCATACCTGAAATAATTGTTTGTCCGGTCTCTTCATCACTTTTAACAACAAAAGTGGGATCTTCTTCACCCAAGCGCTGAAGAGCTAGTGCCATTTTCTCTTGATCTGCTGTTGTTTTTGGCTCAACAGACATCGCAATAACTGGCTCTGGAAAAGAAGGAGGCTCCAAAAAGATATCTTGAGAAGAATCACAAAGAGTGTCTCCAGTCGTAATATTTTTTATGCCAACAATGGCAGCAATATCTCCAGCATAGCATGTGTCAATATCCTTATGCTCATCAGCTTGGATTTGTATCAGTCGACCAACTCTCTCTTTTCTTCGAGTTCTTGGATTATAGACCTGGTCACCCTTGGAAACTGTTCCCGAATAAACCCTAAAGAATACAAGCTTACCTACAAATTTATCACTCCATAGTTTAAAGGCTAGAGAACAAAATTTTGCGTTATCATCAGTAACAACTTGGACTTTTTCTGATGCCTCCCCAACCTTTTCAGCTTCAGCTGATGGTATGTCTAATGGGCTTGGCAAGTAGTCGATAACGGCATCTAAGGTTGCTTGAACTCCTTTATTTTTGAACGCTGAACCTCCACAAACCGGTATAATTTTGTTGTTAATCGTTGCCCTACGAAGAGCTGATTTAATTAATTCGACGGTTATTTCTTTTTCCTCCAAGTAAAGAGTTCCAATCTCTTCATCGGCATCAATTAACTTTTCTACAAGATTAGAGTAAGCTTCCTCTGCAACCAATTGCTCATCATCATCAAGCTCTCTAACCTCGTAAGTAGAACCGAGAACATCACTATCTGAGTAAACGATGGCTTTTTTATTTATAACATCAATCTGACCAGAAAGAGACTCCTCTGATCCTATGGGAATTAAAACTGGAGAAGCATTAGCCCCTAACTTATTTTCGATATCACTGACAACATTGTTAAAGTCGGCTCCTACCCTGTCCATTTTGTTAACAAAAACAATTCTAGGTACTGAGTATTTGTCAGCCTGTCTCCAAACAGTTTCAGATTGAGGCTGCACTCCTGCAACACCACAAAAAACAACTACAGCTCCATCAAGAACCCTTAGTGAACGCTCGACTTCGGCAGTGAAATCAACATGACCAGGAGTATCAATAATGTTTACTCGGTGCTCAATATCTTCAAAAGACTTGTAAACCCCTTCTAATTCATTTTGCTTCCAAGAACATGTAACCGCTGCGGAGGTGATCGTGATACCTCTTTCTTGTTCTTGCTCCATCCAATCGGTGGTGGCCTGGCCATCATGTACCTCACCGATACGGTGTATCATGCCAGTGTAGAAAAGAACCCTTTCTGTAAGCGTCGTTTTCCCCGCATCAATATGCGCACAGATCCCTATGTTGCGAGTACGCTGCAACAGGAATTCACGTTTTGGGGAATTTGGATTATCCGACACTTTAATTTTTTAAAAATTACCAGCGAAAATGAGCAAAGGCTCTGTTTGCTTGGGCCATTTTATGCATTTCGTCTCTACGGCGAACAGCGTTACCGCTGTTTGATGCCGCATCTCTAATTTCGTTAGCTAGAGCAACATGCATTGGTGTTCCTTTACGAGCTCGAGCGAAACTCACTATCCAACGAATCGATAATGACTCTTGTCTGCCAGTAGCAACCTCAAGGGGAACTTGATAAGTAGCACCACCAACTCTTCTGGATTTAACTTCAACTCTTGGTTTTGCATTTTCAACTGCACGGGTCACGCTTTCAAGCGGATCAACAGTATCAGACCCCTCATTAGATTTATCGATTGCAGCATAAACGATGCGTTCCGCTAATGATTTCTTACCATCACCCATTACGGTACTCACTAATTTTGCAACTAGCTCACTATCGTATCTAGGATCCCTAACTGCTATCTTCTTTTTAACTCTTCTTCTACGAGACATATTCTATTAAAACTGTAATTTTTTAGCTAGCCTTTGGTTTTTTTGCACCATACTTCGACCTAGATTGTTTTCTATTATCAACACCCAACGTATCAAGAGCACCGCGAACAATATGGTATCTTACACCTGGCAAATCTTTAACTCGTCCTCCTCGCACTAGGACAATTGAGTGCTCCTGCAAGTTATGTCCTTCACCACCTATGTAAGCAATAACTTCCTGCCCATTTGTTAGGCGAACTTTAGCGACTTTACGAAGAGCTGAGTTTGGCTTTTTAGGTGTTCTGGTATAAACCTGTAAGCAAACCCCTCTACGTTGTGGACAGTTTGACAGCGCTGGTGATTTGGATTTCTCAAAAGGTGTTTTGCGACCTTGGCGTACTAATTGATTGATTGTTGGCATGATAAATTGTTTGTGTCTCTAGGAACGAAAAACGAGACGACGCACATGCGCATTAGTAAAACTATCTAATGAGGAGAGCATCGGCCCGTCGTCTATATCAAGTATGTTTAGTACTTACTACAGAGCGCAGCCGTCCCAATAAGGGATCGCGAATTTAGAGGCAAAATGCTATTTATCAAGGATAAAACTATGGATTTTGATAAAATTTTTGAAATTATTCTTTAAATTTAATAAATTATTAAGAATGATGAAGTTACATTAAGACGAATCAGAACAACTTTTTTACAACAAAAGCCGCTTTTTCATAGTTTTACTAGGCTTTTTAAGTTGCCGCCCCTAACTCTCAGTAAGCCCCACACTTTAATAGAAAGAAGGGACGGCGAGGTCGTATCGACCAAATCAGATGATCGCACAAAAAACTAAAATTCTTAAATCGATATCAATTTGTGAATCATCATTTCTATCAATATTATTAATTATCAATGAAACGGAGAGTCTCAGCTATTATAATATTTGACTATTTTTATAATCAAATAAGGCAATTTTAATTAGATTAATTACGTATAAATTATACTTAACTAATTAAATGTCAGTTATTTAAGAGGTGTTAAAAACGCCTCTCCAAAAGAACTTGGAATATCCACACGATTAAATCCATTTAGAAAATAAAGGCGGCTATCTAAGTCACCAACCTTCCCCTTTTCGTACAATTCTGCGGTAATGTAGTAATTTAAATTAGGATCCGCTTTCGAGGCATCTCCAATTTCAAAAGTTAACTTAGCTTCTGAGCCTCGACTGGGCCATTCAATAGTTCTCTCTGCAAACAAATCTGCAGCTTTATCAGCAATAAGAGGGTGGTATTCCCAGAGCCTAACCCGAAGACTCCCTCCAGGAAATTCTGGAGACCATTGTACCCTTAAAAGACCGGTTACGGCATAATTTGTGTCAATTTCTCTTAAATTATGGATTCTAAAATATTGAACTCCTGAATTTAATGGCATTTCCAATTTCATTATTTGACCATTTCCCGTCCTCGCAAATGATTCTGCCATATCCCAATCCTTCAAATTTTTAGAGGAATAAACCATATATGGTAGGCCGCTAATTGTCGGAAAACTTAACTCAACGGAATTCTTGTCAATCTGACGAATATCAATATTAGATTCTGACTGCTCTACCTTATCCTCTAGTTTAACAAAATTGGCAGTTATAGTCTTAATTTCAAGAGTATAAAAGAGCCTTGGATCAAATTTATGAACATAGAGACTCTCATTATGCTCGCCTCTAGGATAAAGTGACCATGAATCAAAAACATAACCAGGTGCTGGTACTGCGAGGTAATGCTCCGTAACTAACTCATTAGTTCTGGATTCAATAGAACTTTGTACCGAACCCGCATCTAAAGGGAAAACAGTAGCCTGATAAAAGAAACCAAAAGAACTAGAAACAGATCCCATGATAATAAAAAGCAATAAAATTAGGGTTTTTTTATTCATTTCGGTCAGCTTAATTATCTTTCTTTGATTCTAAGCAATCATAATGAATATAATATGACAATGTGGAAAATTTCAAGGTATTGACCTTATATTGTCCCCATTCGATAATGAAATTCTCAATAATGTTCAGATTGTTAGCATCATCGTTAATTATCTTGTTTACCCTTGTTCATCATGTGGCAGGTAAAAACAATGATCATTGGAGTCTGTTGCCACTTAAAAAAGTGCAATTTCCAGAAACTATTAATGATCCATGGGTGAAAAATCCCATAGATGCTTTCATCCTTAAAAAACTCAGAAATAAGGGTATGGCACCACAGCCAAACGCCTCACCAAGCACCCTCATGAGAAGATTACACGCTGGGTTAACAGGAATACTACCTAGTATTAATGAAATCACTGAATTTACAGTTAGCCAATCAGATGAGAAATTTGGCAACCTTGTAGACCAACTATTAGAAAGCCCCCATTATGGCGAACGTTGGGCAAGGCATTGGTTGGACGTGGCTAGATATGGAGAAAGTGACGGCATACTCACCGTCAACGAAGACAAGGTTCGTGTAAATGCTTGGAGGTATAGGGATTCAGTCATTGCAGCATTCAATAATGACTTACCATTTGATCAATTTGTCAGATATCAATTAAGTCCTAAAGGAAATGAAATTCCAGATAATTACAAAGAACTAAAGCAGTTCATTCAGCTTGGTACAAAACTACAAAATAATGCAAATCCTAACGATAAACAATTTCATCAATTAAACGATATAGTTTCAACCACAGGAAGTGCGTTTTTGGGGCTAAGTTTTGGTTGTGCAAGATGTCATGACCACCCGGTTGATCCAATGACTACTGAAGAGTACTATCAGTTCACAGCTATATTTTTTGAACAATTCAAAGTACAACCAAAGGCTTCAAGTAAAACAATCCCCTTAAGAGTTACAACCCCTACAGTTCTCAAAAATGGCGATTGGAAATCTTTGGGGGAAAAGGTAACTCCCGGATTCCTAAATGTTCTCATGCAAAAGCCAAACAATTATTGGTTAGACCTTGAGGATCATAAAATGCTCTCTTTAGGAAAGTGGCTAACAGACTCAGAGTATGGCGCTGGAAATCTCTTAGCAAGAGTTATCATAAATAGATTGTGGCACTATCATTTCGGGCAAGGTATAGTCAAAACCCCCAATGACTTTGGAATAATTGGAAGCACTCCAAGCCATCCAAATTTATTGGATTGGCTAGCTGGTGAACTCATTAAGAGAGAGTGGAAATTGAAACCAATTCAAAAACTAATTGTAAGCAGTGCAACCTATAGACAGAAAAACTCCTTCTCCACTGAGTATCTAAAAATTGATTCTGACAACACCCTTTTGTGGCATAGAAAACCTCAGAGACTCGAAGCCGAAGCCATTAGAGATCGAATGCTTGAAGTGGCTGGTGTTCTAAACAAAAAAATGTATGGACCAAGCATACCGATTGGTAACTATAAGAAGACTTTGGATGACTTACCAAAGACATGGCGACGTTCTATTTATCTTCAGGCACACCGAGCCGTTGAACACCCCACTCTATCTCTTTTCAATTCACCTAATACTGAAGTTAGTGTTGGGGCTAGAAGCACCTCGACCGGAGAAGAAAGCACATTGTTCGCATTAAACTCTAAGCTGAGCTGGGAATTAGCAGAACATTTCGCCAAAAGAATTGATACCTATTCACCAAAAAGTTCTGAGCAAATCATAAATACAGCATACCTTTTAGCGCTTTCCCGCCCCCCATCGCAAGAGGAAGTCACAATTGGATTAGATCTACTCGGTAATGGTGAATTCGATAATCTTGTAAAATTCTGCCATGTATTGTTAGGTATAAACGAATTCATTTACATTCATTAGAAAGAATATGGATAGAAGGTCATTTCTAAAATCACTTGGAGTAAGCACTGCATCATCGGGCGCACTTACTGGTGAATCCTATTCCAGTAAAATACTAAAACCCCATGCTGCTCCTCGTGCAAAAAATGTCATTTTTTTATTTATGTGTGGAGGGGCTAGTCACCTAGAAACATTTGATCACAAACCTGCCCTAAAAAAATACAACGGTAAACTTGCCTCCGAAATATTTAACAAAGAAGAACTTGATGGATTTAATCCAGAAAAGTCTTTTGAAAACTCAAGAATTCTTCCACCTGTCTTTAATTTTAAACAGCATGGAGAAAGTGGCGCTTGGGTTAGTGAAATCTATCCTAAACTCTCAACAGTTGTTGATGATATTTGCTTCATTAAATCCGTGCAAACTGATTCTGCGATACATTCTGTAGGTGAAACTTTAATGCATACCGGTCACGGCAGACCAGGGTTTCCAAGCTTAGGATCATGGATTACTTATGGGTTAGGATCTCAATCCAAAACTTTACCACCATATATTGTTATGAAGGATGGCCTATCGACAGCTGGTGATGTTGTATTCCAACAAGGAATGCTCCCAGGACGCCATCGTGCTTCAGTTGCAAATGCTGAGCGTAACACCCCCCCATTCCCTTACCTCAAATCTGAGAGCAACTTCCCAAACAATAACCAAAGACAACAACTCAACAAACTTCAGTCATTGAACAAAATCCACCAAAAAAAATATGGTGGCCAGCCAGCACTAACGAGTCGAATCCAATCTTTGGAGATGGCCTATAAGCTTCAAGAATCAGCACCTGATGTATTTAATCTAAATAATGAACCTAAGAGTATTCATAAGCTTTATGGGGATAATCTATTTTCTCGGCATTGCCTAACGGCAAGAAGGCTTATTGAATCTGGTGTAAGATTTGTTGAAATATTAGATGGAGCAGAAGGCAGAAAGTGGGACGCTCATGGCAACAGAGGTGGTCTTATCGGTAATCATCGCAGTAATGCTGCAAGAACTGATCAAGGAATCACAGCATTAATCATCGATCTTAAATCTAGAGGACTCTTAGATGAAACTCTCATCGTATGGGCAACCGAGTTTGGAAGAACTCCTTTTGAAGAGGAGAGGAAGAAAAAATCTGAACTAGGCAGAGGCCATCATCACAAAGGCTTTACATTATGGATGGCTGGAGGTGGCGTTAAAGGTGGAACTAGTTACGGAGGAACCGATGAACTTGGAATGCATGCAATAAAAGATCCAGTATCCTTCCACGATTTCCATGCAACGATACTACACCTACTTGGTCTCGACCATGAGCAGTTAACGTATCGACATAATAGTCGTGACGTAAGGCTCACTGATGTTTTTGGAAACGTTATTCACGATATTATTGCATAACAAAATTCCACTACTTAAGCTTGATAACTTGAGTAATTGAAGAGCCTGTTAATTCAAATTTAGATTTTTCCCATTTAGGAAACCCAGAATAATTATTTGATATACCGGCACTTTCTTTGGGTATGCCCAAAATATTGTAATCTAATTTACCGTTTCCGTTTTCATCATAAAAAGCACTTATGGCATAGGTACCGTAAGGTATTTTAGTGAAAATGACTTTGGATTTTTTTCCAGAAATCTTCACTCTTTTCATGTAAGGAGCCTCATTTCCTTTCTTGGGAAAAGTATCTGATTTGCTATGTAGAGCAACATAGACAAAACCATTTGAAGAATCATCTATTACAATATTTACAGAGATTGTGGTTTGAGGCTTCTCGTTATTGGACTTCACCTCAAATTGATTCACGCTCAAAAGGCATAACAATATAACAGCATAAACTTTCATTAGATTAAAGAGACTCTACATGAAGCCTTAACTTTTGGTTTGGAGATGAGTCAATAGGCTCGTTACTACCCTCAACAACGCTTACTCCATTTGGTAAAACATCAGTAGAGAAAACCTGAGTGTTCTGTTCTGATTTATGCCATTTTATAAAATCATTCGATGTTTCTAGAGACACTCTTACATCTTTGCGATTTGATTTTATCATATATTGTAGCGCTAAGAACTCCTGCCCATCTTGACTCACAATATTGACCATGATTTGAGGAATCGATTGATTGTCACTTGGGTTTGTTCCTAGCGCATATTCAACGAGATTCAAAAACCCATCATTATCTGGATCTTTAAGTTTTCCAGCGATTTCATCTGAAGGGTTTTGAAACACATCGGTAACCCATTGATCATAATCATAACTCAAACTTAGATCATCTTTTCCTGGGGTACCGTTATTTTTACTACTTGATGTCCAAGAGTCGTCGGAATTAAAGTCTAATTTCTCTGTTTCACTGATCAGGTTTAATGATGCTCCTCTACCATCGGCCTCAACTGACCAAGGAAGTCTATCATCATAACTAAAATCAATAATTGGATCACCTGCTCCAAATGAAAGTTTTATTCTTTCACCTCCATTAGATAACCTGTCCCCCTCTTCCCACTGACCAGCAATTGGAAGCCCTGATCCATACCTCATCTCGAAAGCTTTAAGATTTTTCACCACAAGCACATGTTCCTGTGGACCAATAAATTCAATATTGGAATTTAAAAAGTCAAAATCAATTCCTTTCGTAAACCTTAAGTCTCTTAGATCTAAATTTTTATCACCAACATTCTTAATTTCAATAAACTCAAAGAGATCATCATCATCAAATCCAGCATCAATTTCCTCTGCGTTTGGACGACCAGGATGGTACATAATTTCTGAAACAATTAGCGAATCAGTGTAATTAGTTAGATCTGGCAACGAAGGCTGAAACTCAATTGGATCTGACCAATTACTCCAGCGACCTGTGTCATCTTGATGACGAGCTCTCGCTCTATAAATTGCATCTGACCTAATCACTGAAGTCGGAATCTTGGCCGTTTTCTCAAAATCATTAATAGGACCTGTATCCCAATCCGCATCCCATTCTAATTTAATACTATCTGGATCAGTGACAGGAGGAGGAGTTCCACTCATCTCCAAATCAAAAATCATATCACTGCTTGAAGAAGAAGCCTGATGAACCTCAACCGCAATCAGATTATCACCTTCGAAAAACATTTCAGATGGCACTACAAAATTAAAGATCTTATCCTCATCCCTAGAACCAGAAGCTCGAGTATCATAAGTAATGTTTCCTGCGGGCATCTGAGACCTAGCCACCTCTTTACCATTAACATAAATCACTGCACCGTCATCTCGCTGAAGACCTAGTGTAAAGCTACCAAACTGATCAACCGATTGAATGTTCACCAATTTTCTAAAATAGGTCGTAAGATGTTTTTGGGATGTAATTCCACCAAAATCAATAGTAGTGACCACTTGGTTGTCAGCGTAACCGAGTGGCGATAATCCCTCACTCCACAAACTATCATCAAAGCCAATCTCTTTCCAAGCAAGTCCCTGATCAGAACCATTATCTAAATATTTCCATGATGAACCTAAGCCAAAAAAAGGAGTAACCTTTAGACCATCCTCGTTAACCTTAGTAATTTCAGCCAATCTCCATTGAATAGCCTCAAAAGTTGAACTGCCCTGAGGATCAGAAAAATCAGAAGATTCAAAAATTAGACCATTTGAATTAAAACCGTCATCTCCGATGTACTTTATGGTAGGCTTTCTTGGAATTTTTCCACCCTCACCAAATGATCTCTGCAAAGAATCCAAATGCGCCGCCCTTCCTCCGTTTCTTACGCTGCCACCAGGCCAAGATCCCCCTGAAAAGGCAAAATTTTTCATATCTCGTACAAGAGAAGCAATTGAGGACGATCCCGCTCCTCCAATCCCAGAATACGTCCCAGCATCAGAAGGTGAACCTTTCCATCTAGCAGCGTCTGCTTTTTCCATAGGCTCTAACTGTGCTGCAAAGGCCTCAATAATCGGATTAATTTGGTCCTCTTGCCATAATAAATCTCTGAGCTGCCTAACTTCATTAAAATATGCTGGCCATAGCTCGGGAGTAGAATTCCCATCAGCACCCCCTCCTGCTGCAGAAAATAATGAATTGTAAACTACATCATGACCACTATTCCAGGTTGGCCCCCAACTCGCATCAGTGTCCCAAGGAAGAATCCATAATTTGCCATTATAATTATTCTCCGGTAAATAAACCGGCTCAAAGTAATAGACCATATTCTTATTAGCACTGGGCCAAAAATCATAGTGCCTAATAGCTTCTGCTAGGGCATGCCATCTATTCCATTTTTCAAGATTAACATGAGCATTTATAAAATCCGCCGAATCACGACCATCCAATTGGTTTTCAATCGTTGAATGATCTCGACCGTTATTTGGAGCATAAGCAGCTTGATAACGCTGTTGCTGTTTCCAACTAGTGGTTTGGTTGATGAGTTTATATAGATTTCCTTTCTCCAATTGATGAGATTCCATAAACCTCACATCATATGTTTCTAAAATAAAATTAAACCCATGAAAGTCACCTCTCCACTTATCTGGAGCTTCTTCCTCGTCATCGATAACCCTCCAATGTACCCAATGGGTTCTTGGACCCGGAACACCAATCTTGTTAAACAAATAAAGCGAAACCGCCTCATTAAGACCATATGTTAACGTCCCTCTGTTATCAAACCCCTTGCCTATGGTTAAAGTTCTCCACTCTCTAGGATACTTTTTACCAGTGTAGTCTCTCGACTGAAAGTAGGATCCATTATTAAATCGAAGTCGCATGGATCTCTTACCTCGATTGTGATAGCGACCATTTGCACCTCTTAGACGATACCTGATATTGTCATATACGATTCCATCATAGAACATGGTCCCGTGCCAGTTGTAATAGAATCTTGCTTGGGTACCCTGACTAATCTGTTTCGAACCATTATATGCAAAGCAATCAGCATAATCATTTTGCCTAGTCAAAAGATGATATACTGGCAAACTTTCCAATGCGGACGCACCCTCACCCTCATAACTTGGAATTCCGTTATATGTAAAATATGCAAAATTTAATGAAGGATCATCTGAAAATGGGGCTCTAGCTCTTTTGCCTACCACATCTTCCAAAATGATACGATATCTCACAAGAGTACGATGTTTGTTGACTGGAAGAGTTACAGAATAAACATCATCACTAGCCTGAAGGTCTCCTCCCTCCCCCTTGTCATTCATTAAAACAGAAACCCAACCCTCTTCATATTTAGGATTTTCTAACTGAGGAGAATTAACAGGAATATTAGGGACAGGGTGTGGAAGCTTTGCCGGGACATAAGACCCCGCACTGACAATACAGTATTCCAAAGTTACCGAACCAACCCCATCTAAGTCGGTAACTTTGGCACTAATAACTACAGGATCTTCACTCGATGGGACTTTGGGGAAATGGTTAACCTTTCTGATATTAGGAGGTGCGTTTGATGAAAAAGCAGTATTTCTGGAACCAGGACTAGGAGTATAAATTGCCTCATCTAGTTTCGGCCTGACAATTTCGATATCAAAACCAAGGTCACTGTTGTTTATAGAGGAATTGAACAACTGTACGGCAATTGTATTAATTCCCTCGATAAGAAATGCACCTGGATTATTTACAGTAACTTCATGAAGCTTGCCTTCAGTACCTGAGCGAGAAGCCTTAGCTTCAATAGATGGTTCACCAATAAAATTATGCCTTTCTACTTCCTTTCCATTGATCCACAGAATAAATCCATCATCTGCAAAATAATTAATATTTATAACTGATGGAATTTCTCCCTCAATTATTTCAAAAGTATTGCGCAAAAAAATACAATTATAATTACTCCTCATGTCATCTAGGGAAGTATTAATAGTCATATCATTTACTCGCCCATAGCCTATTGGAGAGACTGCTCCAACATTCCATGAGAGATCTAATTCATATTCTTTGGTTCTCCATAGATCGGT
Organism: Verrucomicrobiales bacterium; assembly: GCA_013911195.1. Taxonomy (GTDB): domain Bacteria; phylum Verrucomicrobiota; class Verrucomicrobiia; order Verrucomicrobiales; family DEV007; genus EC70. The sequence goes on from JACETS010000030.1 coordinate 17,801, forward strand.
AGGAGTTGACGCTTCTGTAAGGCCCGGCCTCCACGACCAGGAATCATTGGCAAACCCTAATAGAACAGCCTCACCTAGGCTTCTCTGAGGAGTAGAAGGTCTCCACGAACTACCAAGAGAGTTATCCAGTTCAGGATTCATTAATTCCATGGAAGCTCCCTGACCGCTAGGCGCAACTGGCCATGGAAAACCAGTCCTGTAATCGACCAGATCTACAATTTCATCTTCTGCATTCCTTAACCTAATTGTTTCTCCACCTGAATCCAACTTACCCTCATAAGGGCCAAGAGCTGATATGTTAAAAGTCTCTTTAATTGTGTCTGGATCTTCAGCAATAACAACATATGACTTTGCAGCTAGATTAGCTCCTTCAGGGAAATTAAAATCAACTGCTCCTGATAGTCTCCATCCATCCAAAGACAAAGCCTCATCCAGAGGATTAT
>JACETS010000031.1 GCA_013911195.1 Verrucomicrobiales bacterium
AATTTGGATATTTAAATCTTTCATCAAAAGCGTATAAATCAGATGTGTTCTGCGATGCTGTGGTTGCAAATAGAGAAATATCAGAATTAGAGGATATGGAACTGAAATTTGCGAATTCACTGCCGTGCGAATCTGAGATGTAACCAAACGGTTGATCGTAAGACAATAAATTGAAAATTCTGTCCCCAATATTAATATTTGAGGGTTCTTTCTCCAAGGAACGGCCAAAGTAAGAAATTGCCTCTTTTATTTCACCCTGTTCTGCAAATGAGTGCCCTAAACTTTCATCAGATTTGGCGAAAGCCACCCTTACATCATCTTTTGCTATTATAGCCTCTCGTTCTGCCTTTTGCGCATTGGTTTTTGCCACTTCAGCAGCATTTTGGGCTTTTACCGCAAACCCCATAGCTCCTAAGGCAATAACAGCAACGACTCCAACTACCGCAGCGAAACGCTTCATGTTGCGAGCTGACTTTGCTCTTGCATCAGCAAGTTCTTGAGCCTGCTCTAGTTCTTTCTGTCTGGCCAGCTCCTTTTCTCGCTCTTCTCTTCGCCCTTCTTCTTCACTAGCTTCAAGAAATTCAGTGGCCACATCAAATCCACCTCCATATAGATCTGCCCATGCCTTGTTGGGCTCGTATTGATCTCTCCAACTTTGAGCTATTTGAAGATCTGGATCGTGATAGAGGCCAGCTTCACCATTTTTCCAAAGCGATGATGTATCAACAAGTCGTCGATAAACTCTTGCCGATTGCGCTTCCTCTTCCACCCAGTTACGCAATCTTTGCCAAACTCTCATCAAGCTTTCATGAGAAATATCGACAATGGTATTTGCCTCAAGTTCTCTGTTAGAGGGTGGCATTATGAAGGTAACGCCTGGCTGACGATAGGGTTCAATGACCCTCTTAACATCATCAATGGATTTATTGGTAATGTCTGCAAGCTGTTGGAGGCGCAGTGGGCGCCTTATACCTCGGTTGTCATCACCTTTTTCAGTGATTGCTCTAAACATTCTTGTTGCGGTATCTTTAGTGGACTCCTTTTTAAAGGTGGCAAAGATTTCATCGGCGTGAATTGATAAGGCTTTACTCATACCGCCTATAGCACGGTAGTCCTCAAGATCTAGTTCCTCCGCGCCCTCTCTATCAACCCATGCATCCCAAGTTCGCATTAACGCGTGTTGGAGGCAGGGTAGTTGATCGGATTCAGTTCCTATGTCGTTAAGAAGTCTTTGGAGAAGCCTTGGGGCTAATTTGCCACCACCCACTTTAATTGGCCCCTCGATAACAGACTTATACTCTTCTCTTGTTAGTCTCGGAATTAAATATTCACCCTCATTAATCTCTTCGGGTAAACCCTCGAATTTTGAGCAATCTCCAATGTAATCAGAACGCATGGTTATGATTACATAAATAGGGACGTTGGTTTGCTTCGCCGCTTCTAGAAGCATTGCGATAAAATCATCAGCGGCTTCACCTTCTTCTTCACCAGCTTCACTATATCTGAAAATTTCTTCAAACTGATCGACTACAAGAAGGAAGTTTGTTCCCTCTGGCATATCGGCCTGTCTAATGGTCTCAACGAGCCCCAATCGACTTCTTCGGAGTGTCGCGTTGAGTTTAAGATGGATGTCATCTTCTTCAGAGTCGTAAATATCTGCGTTAACTAAGGCTTTTGAAAGTTGCTTGAAAGGCCCACCTCCTGGGTTCATAACCGCAACTTCCCAGTCCGTTCCAGCGTCCAAGAAGGACCCGCCATAAAGTTCCGACAAAAGTCCGCACCTAACTAGAGAGGATTTACCACTACCAGAGGTTCCGATAACACCGACGAATCGATTGTCTCTTAAAATTTGTAAAAGTTCTAGGGTCTGGTTCTCTCTTCCAAAGAAAAGATGTTCTTCATCACTTTGGAATGGGCGTAGTCCAGGAAAGGGGTTTTGTAAGACTTGCTTATTGGGCATGTGAGGTTAGTTATTTCATCGTTTCGATGAATTGAGAAAGTTCATCGTTGGGGCTAAACGAATCTTCATTTTGTCTTATGATCTGCGCATTGTGAGATTTATATCTCTCTTTACGATGATCATGAGGGGGAGCAATGAAGACAGCTTGATTTGTTATTGGTGTTTCACGGCCGTATCCAACGGCTTTAATTAAATCTCTTAATTTGATATCAACCCAGGCTCTAGGTGCAGCGCCGTAATAAACCAGAGCGCCGGCGCAGTTGATTAAATTCTCTTGGTGTAGGGCTTTGACATCGGCTTCGTCTCCATCGAAGGCTGGAAGACAGACCTCAAGGCCTTCCTTGAATAAATAATCTTCAAGTTCCTCAACAGCTTCTTCGTCACGCTGTTCGCAAATGAGGTAGATGAGCTTGGAGTCGGTAACAGGTTTGACCGCTTTGTTGGCATCGTCATCAGCCTGTTTCTTTTGCTCCTCCATGAGACGGAAAATATCTCTTTTTAAAGTGCTGATACTTCCTTCGATAAGTTCAGCAGAGGAATGCAACGCAGGGTCCTCTTGGATTTTCTCCAAAAGTTCAATTTGTTTGGGCTCCGCATCAGAAAAATCTCGTGGGCTCCAAATGAAGCGCTTTAATCCATCCTTGGCTTTGTCGGATGTGAATCTTAAGAGTATTTCACTGATAGATGATGAGGCGCCTTCAGGAATGATTCCATAACGATCTCCCATTAGATGAATTGAAGTCACGCAATCGGAGATCATTTCTTCTAGGGTATCATTTATTTCATCTGCGGATAAGGGGAGGGGATGATCGGGGACAACATGATACCCATGCTCCTTTAATTCCCTTTTGATCGTGTCATACTCTTTGGTGAGATCGCGCGTTGTAGGGGCGAGAAAGATTTTTTCTTTATTCTCTACGCTGACACCAGAATCAGATCCCTCTTTGTTTGATGATCTTTGCTTTTTGATGGACTCACAAAGCTCATAGGCGAGATCATAAACTCTTTCATAGTAACGTTGCTTGGAATCTTCTCCCAAGTTTTCGTTAAATTCACGAACCTTACCAGTGCTTGGTTCTCTTTCGAAAAATTCAAGTCCAGGGCACTTGGTAATTACTGAAGAAATGGAATTTGGGGCCGAATCGAGGGCAACTGGCATTTTAATGGCGTTAACCACTGTGGCCTCAGAGGGTGCTCCTGATCCGGTCTGAGTCGAAATCGTTTCTGGGTTGTAGATAATCTCCATCTCCTTCTGACAACCAGGAGAATTGGTAAATGGTGGAGAGATGACAGGGACGACTGCTTTTGCCTCTGATAATTCTTTTGCGAGACCACCACCCGAGCCGATGGATTCAAAGGCTTTTCCACTTAGTCTGGATATTTTGAATTCTTCACCAGAGAGTTGCTCCATTCTCACTTTGAGGTTTCGCTGAAGTTGAGTAATCCAACCCTCCTCTCCAGATATTAAAGGTTCATTATCAACCTCCGCATAACTGATCAGGACATCGGAGTCTTCAATGTCTACTGGCTCTGGTTCGGGCCCTTTGTCATTAGGTGGTTCTGGGGTCGGTGACTCATTAGGAGAATCAGCTCTACGAGCTTTTTTAGAACCGCCTGGTGGAGTAAAAGGGGCTAGACCCTCAAGTCCAATTTCAAAGATCTCAATGTTTTCCTCATTGCCATCTATCTCATAGCTACCATGAGATTTCCAAGTTGGGGGAGCCAATACTTGATCTGTTAGGCCAGAATCAGGGTGTTGTCTTACAAATTGTTTAGCGTCGTCATAGACAACTCGTGTCATGAGGATTTGACTCGCTCCTCCGAGATCCATGACTCGAGCGACGAGGTTGATGGGCATTCCAACAGCACGGGTTCCTCCACGGTTTGTTTCATCCATTTCTGTGACGACTCCCATATTAAGCCCCATTCGTACGTTAATGGATTCTCCTTCACATTTTTCTAAGCTGAATCTGAACTGAAGTCTCAAAGCTGTGTTGACGGCATCACTCGGATCAATAAATTTTATGAGGAAACCGTCGCCTGTTTCGTTGAGTATTTTTGCACCTTCAATGTTGGAGAGGCAATCCTTTATGATTTCATCATGCCTATGAACATAATTCGTGTAGGAATTGGTTCCTAACTTCTGTTGAAGGGCAACAGAGCCGACAATATCGGTAAACATCAATGCCGCAATTTGCTTGCTAGGTCCTTTGATGTTTGTTTCGTCCATTTATGCTTAATTTTTAGAGTTTATTTTATCCTTCCTTAAATCTCTTTTGCTAGCGCTCAGGGACTGAGATTTAATATTTTATAATATATGAATAAGCATTAATAATGCCAATAATAATGTGTTAGTAAATTATTTTCTTTTGGAAAAAAATGGCACATTATTATCCTTGATAATCTTGGCATAATAAATTGTTAGGAATTCATCAATTTATTCCAAGCAAAGCTAATAGATTCTAACAAATGCAATTATTTACGCTAAAGGTATAAATAAAAGAGTAAAATGTTAGGGGTTAGAGTTTAACCCGTATTAAAAGACTTAACTAAATAGTTTAGTTAAGAGGCTAAAGCTGAATTAAGCCTCGGCTTTGGCTGGAGCGGCTTCAGCCGTTTCAGCAGTTGGCTCGATGAAGGTATCGACCCACTTGATTTGAGCCATTAGAGCCGAGTCGCTTTGCCTTGGTCCTAATTTGGTGATTCTTGTATATCCACCTTTACGCTCTAAAGAGGCATGAGCAACTTTAGTGAAAAGAGTTTTAACCACGTTTTTATGTCTCAGAAAAGCTAATGCTTGCCTACGATAATGAACGCCTTTGGCTTTCTCACCACTTGAGTCAGCATTAATACCTTTTTTACCAAGAGTAACCATTTTCTCAGCAATAGGGCGTAAGGCTTTAGCTTTAGCTAGAGTGGTTCTGATTTCACCTTCTTCAATAAGACTACAAGCTTGGTTGGCAAGAAGTGCACGACGCTGAGCTTTGTTTCTTTGAAGTTTTTTGGTTTTATGGCGATGTCTCATTATTTTAACCTGATTAAGTGGTCGGCAGGCTTTACGCTGCGCGAGGGGGGTGGCAATTATAGAGCAACATTACCCTCGCGCAACGCGAATTTGTTGTGTAATTGACTAAATTTACTCCTAATCGTCCAAATTGGCCGCAATGAGGTCTTCCAAGCCAGGTCCAGCTGTCGGTAATTGAGCATGCAGTGTTGGCTGAGCAAATGCTTGATCAAGAAGGCTTGGATCAAGCTGCATTCCAAGTGAGAGACCCAATTCTGTGAGTTTATCTTTAATTTCGTTAAGTGATTTTTTACCAAAATTACGATATTTGAGCATTTCTGCTTCGGATTTGAGGGCCAACTGACCAACTGTCGTAATGTTGGCGTTATTAAGGCAGTTTGCAGCACGAACAGACAGTTCGATTTCGTTAACGCTCATGTTAAGCAGTTTACGTAGTTCGGCATTCTCCTCACTTTCTGATTCTGGCTTATTATCAAATTCAATTTGGTCATCATCGTAATTAACGAAAACATCGAGATGATGCCTGAGAATTGCTGAAGATTGGGTAAGAGCTTCATGAGGTTCAAGTCGACCATCGGTCCAAACTTCAAGAATTAGTTTATCGTAGTCTGTTCTCTGTCCAACACGGGTATTTTCAACAAGATATTTCACCCTAGTCACAGGAGAGAAAATAGAATCAATAGGAATAACACCGATTGGCATATCTTCTCTATTGTTATCTTCGCCACTCGCAAATCCTCTGCCCACTCTAACTTCCATTTCGCATTCGAAAGTGGTTTCTCTGTCTAGTGTGCAAATTACCTGATCTTTGTTAACTACTTCATATTGAGAGTCTTCAGTAATATCACCAGCAGTCACTTCACCTTCTTTAGTGACTTTTAGATCTAGCATCTTTGGATCCTTGTTTTCGAAGTGCTTAAACTTAACTTTTTTCAAATTAAGGACGATATCAGTAATATCTTCAACGACACCCGGAAGGCTTCCGAATTCATGTTGTGCACCCTTAATTTTTACAGAAGTGATCGAAGCTCCCTCAAGAGAAGAGAGTAAAACTCTCCTCAAGGAGTTTCCAACAGTGTGGCCATATCCTGCATCAAATGGTTCTGCAGTGAACTTTGAATATGATTCTGTTGATGTGTCCTCATCTTTGATGAGCCTGTCAGGCATTTCAAACCTAGCTAGTCTTATTGGCATATTTTTTCTTTTGTTAGCCGGGTTACCCCTGGCGAGTCAGTGAACAGTCTTAGAATTTAGTCTGCACCCAAGGACCTACGGCTTATTAATTTCTCGCGGATGAGACAATGGAATAAAAAAAAAAGAATTCAAGTAGGTATTATTAAATAATTTATTGGCTTATAAGCACAAAAAAACCCACCTAATGGTGGGTTTTTAAGGGTTTTAAGAAATTATGTGTCTACCAGTTAAGAGATCTACCAGTATCAAATTTACTCTGAAATCCTAGTTCAGGTGCAAGTTCTGAGTATCCATGGTTTAAATCCCACCAAATGCTCTTGCCACCGTAATCTGGTCTGTAGCTACCTTTGTAAGTCTCGATTGGAAAAGTAACGAACTCAAAAACACCATATCCAGCACGTACTAGAGATCTGTAAGTGCCGTTTATTAATCCTGAACTTGCTGCATAAATGGAGCCTTCAGAATCAAGTGTTTTTGCCCAAGTACTTGGTATTTCATTGATACCGAACAGGATATTACCAACGGCTCTGGAAAGTTTGCGAATTGGGGTTTGTTTGCCTCCTGGAGGTGATTGAATATCTCCAAGAGATATTCCTCCGATTAAAAGGCTCGTAGCTAGGGTTAATACAATGAATTTTTTCATTTTAGTTTACGTAGGTTAGCTTTCATTTGAGTCTTTTGACAAGCCGAAATTTCTAAAAAATGCTATTCTTTTTTTGTTTGGTCATTTGATCCATCAAAATTAGTGAATTTATACACTATTATCCGTTGCGATTACGGACTGCCGTTCTTATTGTAAATTAAAATGCAAGAGCAGATTCAAACATTGGTCGATGCAGGCCGACTAGATATTGATACGGGTGAAAAGATTTCTCTCTTGGAGCCAGGGGTTTTTTGTCTTCATAAGAGTTGGGGCCCTGGAGTTATTAAAGAATGGGATCTTTTTGGAGACAAAATATCCATAGATTTTGATGGGAAGCCCGATCACTCCATGAAGCTTCAATTTGCCGCGAATTCTTTAGAGGTACTCAATAATGACCATATTTTTGCAAAATTTGTTGCTAACCCTGAGGAAACCAAACAAATGGCTCTTGATGAGCCGGTCAATTTTGCTTTTGAGGTTTTAACAAGTTTTGGGGGTTCTTTGTTTTTGGATCATTGGGAGGACAAAGTGAAGGGCAGGATCGTAGCTGATGAAAAGTATAAAAGTTGGTGGGAGTCATCAAAAAAGAAAATCAGAGCAGACCGAAGATTTGTTTTGCCTTCTAAGAGAAATTTACCTTTCGAATTACGTGAAGAGGATGTTGCTCCATCCGACGCGCTGATCGGTGACTTCAACGAAGCGAAGGACGTAAAAGCAAAAATTTTAATTCTTGAGTTGATGCTAAAAGATTTGTCTTTATTTGATGATCCGGCCTCTCAGCTAAACGAGGTTATTAGTTCTATATCTCCATTGTTTGTTGTTGCTTTTAGAAAATCTGCAGCATCTGCGGTGGAGTTGTTAATTGCCCGTGATGATTTAATTTCAAAAATCGATGGAATCGAATTGGATGAGGGAACTCAAATAAGCGAAGTTTTAAAAGAGAACAAAGGTAAGATTTCTGAAATTGTGAGAGGTATGGGGGTTGGTCGACAGCGTCAAGTTTATGATGCGGTAAAAGAAACTTTTCCTGAAACTTGGTCTTCCGAGCTGATTTCCACTATGGAGGGTTCTGGTGCCCGAGCGATTGGTGAAATAACGAAGTACTTATCTGATTTTGAAAAGGATGATGAGCTCTCAGCTCATTTGAATACTGGGTTAGATCAAAGAAGTATTGGTTTCGAAGTGCTGACTTGGATTTGTAAAGAGAGAAAAGGTTTGTCTGCAGACTCCTTTGATCACAAGGGGATTTCTGCCTCGATTATTGGCGCGTTAGAGCGAGATAATCTTGATGAAAGTACACCCAAAACTAATAGATTACACGATCTGTTGATTGATGACGCTGAGTTGATCCCTGATTTATTGGCTGAATCAGATGATACTGAGATCCGTCACTTTACTCGTAGGATTCAAGCGACTCCAGTTTTTGAAGGTTTAAATAAAAACTCATTATTGGCAAGGATCGTTAAGAGGTTTCCCGTTGTTGAGGATTTAATTACTGGAGAGAAAGCTGAAAAGGCGAAATCAAAAGAAGGGGAAATAGAAAAGCCTTCTGGATTGATCGTCTCTTGGGAGAGCTTACAAGACAGGCAAGAAAAGTTAGAGGATATTATTAACAAGCAAATCCCTGAAAATTCTAAAGAAATTGGTGTAGCAAGGGAATATGGTGATTTGAGAGAAAACTTTGAGTTTAAAGCAGCAAAGCAGCAACAAGCTGTGCTCATGAGGCAGAAAGCTGAGCTTGAGGCGGAAATATCGACAGCCCGAGGAACTGACTTTAGTGAAGCTAATACCTCTATTGTTTCGGTGGGAACAGTTGTTAATTTCGAAGATTTAAATTCAGGAAATCAAGAGACTGTTACCGTTCTTGGAGCATGGGACACTGATACTGAGAAAGGGATTGTTTCATATCTTTCTGGAATGGGTTCGGCAATGCTTGGTAAGTCTGAGGGTGAAGAGATTGAGTTGCCAACTGAAAAAGAAGGTGAAATGCGGACCGTTCTCATTAAAGAAATTAAAGCTTATTTCACCCCAGTATCATAAAAGTAATAACTTTTTAATTGCTCACATAGCAAGCCGGATACACTTATTAAATTTCAAACAATATTAAATAGTTAAATTATGTCTTCTTCTAAAATCATTTCAGTCAAAGGTAGAGAAATAATCGATTCCAGAGGGAATCCCACCGTCGAGGTGGATGTGCAACTAGAGGGAGGTGGCTTTGGTAGAGCGGCGGTTCCTAGTGGTGCCAGTACCGGTGAATATGAGGCATGGGAGCTTAGAGATGGTGATAGCTCACGTTATAGGGGCAAGGGAGTTACTAAGGCAGTTGATAATGTGAATGGCAAAATAGCAGAATTGCTAGTTGGCAAAGATTCCAATGATCAAAGTGGAATTGATCAGGCGATGATTGATCTAGATGGAACGTCCAATAAGAAAGATCTTGGAGCCAATGCTATTCTAGGGGTATCCCTTGCTAATGCTAAAGCCGCAGCCGCGGCCGCTAATTTACCGTTGTATAAACTTCTGGGAGGTGAAAGCGCTGTTACCCTCCCTGTTCCAATGATGAACATTATTAATGGAGGTGAGCATTCTGATGCCCCAATCGATTTTCAAGAGTTCATGATTATTCCCAAAGAAGCTCCAAGTTTTTCTGAGGCACTACGTTATGGAGCAGAGATTTTTCATTCACTAGCATCTGTGTTGCATGATAGGGGACTCTCAACTGCCGTCGGAGATGAAGGTGGATTTGCTCCAAATCTTGAGTCTGCAGATGATGCGTTGGCTGTTATAGCCGAGGCTGTTGATAAGGCTGGTTATTCTCTTGGTTCTCAAATTGCCATTGCTTTGGATGTCGCTTCTAGTGAATTTTACGATCAAGAAAAAGAAAAATACGTATTCAAGAAGTCTGATGGATCTGAGCTGTCAGCAGAAGAATTAGTGGACTACTACGCTGATCTTCAGAAAAAATATCCTATCATTTCTATTGAGGATGGATGTGATCAAAATGATTGGGAGGGTTGGAAAATTCTCACCGATAAAATCGGCTCGACCACTCAGTTAGTTGGTGATGATTTATTTGTAACCAACGTCGATTTTCTTCAAAAAGGTATCGACTCTAATACGGCTAACTCAATTCTGGTCAAAGTTAACCAAATTGGTTCACTCACTGAAACTTTAAAGGCTGTAAACTTGGCCATCGATAGTGATTACACTGCCGTCATCTCTCATAGATCAGGTGAAACAGAAGATGCTACGATTGCTGATATTGCAGTTGGCACTAATGCTGGACAGATTAAAACAGGTTCACTGAGCCGATCAGATAGAATGGCCAAGTACAATCAGTTATTAAGAATTGAGCAAGAACTAGGTGCGAATGCTGTTTATGGTGGTAAATTAAAGGTCTAGTTATAGACCTTTATGGGTAAAATTAGCAAAATTAGGAGAAAACGTCATCTTAATAGCGGAGTTGCTGTTTTAAGTATATGGCAACGTCTGACCAGAATACTGGTTTTTTTCTCGGTTATTGGGCTTGGAGTACTGGTTTTTTCAGTTTTTGCTCCCGAGTGGAATAAACTCCAGGCAATGGATGAGGAAAATGATCTCCTTAAAAAGAGGTTGGAAAATTTGAAGGCCGAAAGAACCGAGAGATTACAAGATGAGCTTCATACTTCCAATGATATTGAATATTTGGAAGTGGTGGCTAGGGATAAGCTAAATCTCCAACTCCCTGGAGAGGTCATTTTTAGAATTCAGAGGTAATTCGTTCATTTATCGTTGTTTATGTCTCGTTTACTCTCTAAAATATGATGATTCTGTTGCAAATGAGCATAAAATAACTTGCTAAGTAACCCAGTTTACTGCTACAGAATTCCGCTCTTTTGTTTCCAAATTATTGATACATAGAGAATAACTTAACCCCATCATATCTTGTATAACGCTCCCGAAGATTATCTTAGTACACTGCTAATTGAGAACAATCTTGTGACTGAGTCACAAATTGAAGATGCCAAAGGCCAAAGGAAGGGTACTGAATCACTTGTTGAAACAATTGTCCGCACCGGTCAAGTCAAGGAAAGTGCGATGGCACAATGCTATGCCATTGCAAATGGTATGGAATATCTTTCGCTTACTAATATTCCTGCTCCTGACAAAACAGTAATTGATTTGGTTGATCTCGATGTGGCACGAAGAAATTCAGTTGTTCCGATCGGAGTCAACGAAGTAGGCCAAATACAAGTTGTTGTGGGAGATCCTTTTGATCTTGCTGCCATCGATAATCTAAATCACTTGGTTGGTCATGATGTTGAAGCCCAGCACAGTTCATCATTTGAGGAAATAAATGATGCGATTGGTCGTTGGTATGATGAAGCGATAGGGGCAGCTAGCGCTGATGATGAACTTGTGGTCCTATCAGAATCATCAGGAGGGGATGCCGGTGGAGATGGAGAGGCTGCAGCTAATGATGCTCCAGTGATCAAATTGGTTAACCAAATTTTGACGGAGTCATTTAATGCTGGTGCGTCTGATATTCATGTTGAACCCTTAGAAAATTCCGTACGGGTTCGCTATCGTATTGATGGAGTTTTACATGAAGTGGCGAATCATCCGCGGAACCTATTATCTGCGATTATTGCAAGGTTTAAGATAATGACTGGAGCAATGAGTATTGCTGAGAAAAGATTACCTCAGGATGCCCGTATTCAATTAAGGTTAGGTGATAAAGATTTAGACCTCAGGGTCTCAACAGTTCCAACCAACCATGGCGAATCCATTGTCATGAGGGTGTTGGATAAGTCTGCGTTGAATCTAGGTCTGCCTCAACTTGGTTTTCTTAGTGATGACCAAGCCACTTTTGAGCAGCTAATTACTTTACCTGATGGGATTCTTCTGGTTACAGGTCCGACTGGATCTGGAAAGACAACTACACTCTATGCGTGTCTGAATTACATCAACAAACCTGATAGGAAAATTATTACTGTAGAGGATCCTGTTGAGTACCAAATGTCTGGTATTAACCAGGTGATGGTAAAAGAAGATGTCGGAATGACCTTCGCTGCAGCGCTTCGATCTATTTTGCGACAGGCTCCAAATATCATTATGATTGGGGAGATACGAGATCTTGAAACGGCTTCGATTGCTATCAACGCTTCACTTACTGGTCACCTTGTGTTTTCAACGCTTCATACTAATGACGCTCCAAGTGCGGTGGCTAGGATGGCAGATATCGGCGTTAAGAGGTTCTTAATTGCTTCAGCCGTGAGAGCTATACTTGCTCAAAGATTGGTTAGAAAGCTATGTTCAGAATGTAAAGAGCCAGGTGAACTAAGTGAAAGACAAATTAAAGCGTTGAACTTAGATGCCGCTCAACTTGCTGATTCCACAATAATGATGCCAAAAGGATGTGTGAAGTGTCGAGGCACTGGCCACAAAGGAAGAGCCGGCATTTTTGAAATTTTCCAAATAGATGATGAAGTTAGGCATATGGTTAATGAAAATCTTTCAACGCCTCAACTTCGAAGACAAGCAAGAGAAATAGGAATGCGGACAATGCGAGAGGACGGTATTCGTAAAGTTCTCAACGGTATGACTTCCGCTGATGAGGTCATTAATGTGACAATGTCTGATGCGAGCTAATTATTAATTTTATTTACAAAACGCAAATGAATCCAGGACCAGTTCTAGAGATATTAAAAGATCAGGGAGCTCTTACAGATGAACAAGCTGCGGTAGTACTAAGCCAAGCAGCAGATTCTTCGAAAGATCTTGCACAGTTAATTGTCGATACGGGAGGCCTTGATCGAAATACAATATTTTATCATATTTCCCAAGCGCTAGGGTTAGATCATGTTGATCTCAAAGGGCACACCCCGCCGGCCGAAATTATTTCTGCAATCCCAGCGGCTACAGCAAGACTCTATAAGGCGGTTCCAGTATCCTATGATGGTCATGTTTTGACTGTTGCCCTTGCCGATCCATTAGATCATCAGTCAGGTGAGGAACTTGGCTTTGCATTGAGTCAAGAAATGAAGTTTTGTGTCGCCGATTCAAAACAGGTACTAGATGCCATTGAACGCATTTATGTTGCGGGTGAGGGGACAGGCCAAATGAATGATATATTGGGTCAACTGAAAACCATTGCCTTGTCCGATGGAGATGATGAGAGTGAAGCAAATTCAGCTCCAATTGTTAGGTATATTGACCTTGTGCTTGAACAGGCCATGAGGGAACAAGCTTCTGATATTCATTTTGAGCCATTCGAGAGTGAATTTAAAATTAGGTATCGTGTTGATGGTGCTCTTTATGAAATGAGCCCTCCACCTGTCCACCTTTCAAATACGATTATTTCTCGTATTAAAGTGATGTCGAATTTGAACATTGCGGAAAGAAGAATCCCCCAAGACGGTAGGATGGTCATGACTTTGGCCGATAAGGATGTTGATTTCAGGGTGTCTACTTTGCCAACCTCTTATGGTGAAAGTGTTGTTCTTCGAGTATTAGACCGTTCTTCTGTGAGCTTGAATCTTGAAAATTTAGGCCTCCCCTCAGAGCTTAATGAATACATAGAAGAAACTATCGTTAAACCAAATGGAATTTTTATATGTACTGGTCCAACAGGAGCCGGAAAAACCACTACTCTCTATGCATGTCTTAGAGAAATTAATACCATCGACAGTAAGCTGTTAACTGCAGAGGATCCTGTTGAGTATGACGTGGAAGGAATTATTCAAGTTCCAGTTAACGAAAGTATTGGGCTTACATTTTCAAGAGTTCTTAGAGCCTTTCTAAGGCAAGACCCTGATCGAATTCTTGTCGGGGAAATGAGGGATGTTGAAACGGCTCAAATCGCAATACAAGCCTCTTTAACAGGCCACTTAGTTTTTTCAACATTACATACCAATGATGCTCCAGGTGCCGTCACTAGATTGGTGGATATGGGATGTGAGCCATTCCTTGTTGCAGCTTCCTTAGAGGGTGTATTGGGTCAGAGGCTTTTACGTACAATTTGTGATGACTGCCGTCAGCCCTATGAGCCTAGTGCTGCTCTTCTTGGCGAATTGGGTTTAAGCCCAGAGGATATCGGCGATAAGAGCTTCTTTACTGGAGGTGGATGTGAAGAATGTGGAGGTTCAGGCTATCGCGGAAGGCAAGGTTTATTTGAACTTCTTGATATCAGCGAGCCAATTGCCGAGATGATCACTGAACGTGCTCCTACGGTAGTTTTACGTCAAAAAGCCATAGAATTAGGTATGACAACCCTCAGAGATGATGGATTAAGAAATATTTACGAAGGAAATACTACGATTGAGGAGGTTCTCAAATATACATAAAATAACATCACTTTTTAATCTCATTGAGATCTGTCATTGCAAGCATAGCAATTTAGAGCTTAAATAAGCATAATATAACTTTCACCCCCCCCTTACCCCATTAGTTAAAATGCCATTATTTGAATACTCAGCAATCAATGCAAATGGTGAGGTCACCGAAAATAAGATTGAAGCTGCTAACCCTGCTGATGCTACCAATCAGTTAAGAGCTTCCGGCCTTTTTCCCAAACAAGTTGTTGAGGCAGGCAAAGGGAAACTTACGCCATCAAAGAAGAGCAGGAAAATAGGAAGAACCAAATCCAAGTCGCGTAGCGGTGGCTCCAAAAGCCTCTTCACAAAGAATACAGTAAAGGGTAAAGTGCTGATGATCTTCACTCGTCAATTAGCGACGCTAATTGACTCTGGCCTTCCCTTACTTAGAGGCTTAACAGTTCTAGCAAAGCAGGAACCCAATCCAGTTTTGAAAAAAGTCATTGGACAATTGGCTGACTCGGTGCAAACCGGAAGCACTTTTTCTGAAAGCTTGGCACAACACCCAGGAATTTTTAACAAGCTTTATGTCAATATGGTTAAAGCTGGTGAGCTTGGTGGTGTTCTTGAGTTGGTTCTTATCAGATTAGCTGAATACTCAGAGAAGGCCCAAAAGCTGAAAAATAAGATTGTAGCTGCGATGGTCTATCCAGTTATCGTTATGGTTATTGCTATGGCAATCATGGTTTTCCTTTTGACCGTTATCGTTCCGAAGTTTGAGCAAATCTTTACGGATATGTTGGGTTCAAAAGATAGGCTTCCTGGACTGACTAAGTTTGTGATTAATTTGTCTGGTAATTTGAAAGATAATCTCCCAATCATCGCTATTGGTTTAGTTGTGTCTTTTGTTGTTTATAAATTATTTTCAAAATCAAAAGGAGGCAGAATATTTCTTGATGGTGTGAAATTAAAGATGCCTCTTTTTGGAAATGTTCAGAGGAAAAGTGCGATTTCAAGGTTTAGTAGAACATTGGGTACACTTGTTACTAGTGGTGTTCCTATCTTACAGGCTTTAAATATTACAAGAGATACTGCGGGAAACGTGGTGATTTCTCGAGCTGTTCAAAATGTTCATGATGCAGTTAAAGAGGGTGAATCTATTGTTAATCCACTAGAGGCGAGTAAGGTATTTCCAGCTATGGTTATTAGTATGGTTGACGTTGGTGAGGAAACTGGACAGTTGCCTGAGATGTTATTGAAAGTGGCCGATGTTTATGATGATGAGGTTGATAATGCGGTTGCTGCTCTTACTTCTATGCTTGAGCCGCTGATGATTGTGATGCTTGCTGTGGTTGTTGGTGTTATCGTGATGGCATTATTCCTTCCAATGGTCGAAATCATCAAGGGTGTTGCAGGAGGCTAATTTAATTAGAATTATTAGATTTGACCCTATGAAAAATAATCAAACTAGAAATAATTCCTCGGGGTTTACTCTTATTGAGCTATTAACCGTAATCACAATTCTTGCGATTTTAATGGGAATGGCCATGGCCATTATTAGTTTTGCTCAAGGGAAAGCAGCAGAAGATAAGACTAAAGGTGCGATGTCTGCGATCAAAGCAGGATTAGAGAGATATAAAGTGAGGAATGGAGAGTACCCTGAACCGATGGAAAATAATGGCATGGGAACATCTGGTGCCATAGCCTTGTATCAGGCGCTTCTTGATGACGGTGATGATGAAATTTTCGGAGGGCCAAACAACCCATCTGATGGGAGACCTGGTGAAGAAATACTTGTTGATCTATTAGGTAAGGGACTAGTTGGTGATGATGGAGATGGAATATATTATCTTAAGGACGGATACGATAGGCCATTTATGTATCAGGTCTATGATCCTGAGAATCCAGATGGGACGAATCAAACTACTTACGATTTGTGGTCCTACGGAACTGATAAGGAAAGAAACAAGACAAACAAGACTAGCGAGCCAAAGTGGATTAAGAATTGGTAGTCAAAGTTTAATTGGTTATTAGCTCTATCAAATCATTAATCTATACGTTAACTTTATTTCTGGTTGTTCCCCTAGCTTCAAAGGGGCAACAGTTGATTAATAGAACCATAGAGGTACAGGGTGAAGAAAGGGAGTATTTAGTCTATTTGCCAAGAGGCTTTAGCAATACTGAATCACTGCCGGTTGTCTTTTGTTTTCATGGTGGTGATGGCTATGCAGATAGCATGATGAGATTTACAGCAGATTTCCGTCCTCTTGCAGATGAAAATAGATTTATTGCTGTTTATCCACAGGGCTTAGTTTTCGGAGCAAAGGGGACCAGTGCAACTAATTGGAATTATAAAGGGCCGTATGACAATGGGATCGATGAGATCGCTTTTGTAGAGGCCATGATTGAAAGTGTAACCTCTGATTATTCTGTGGATAATAGAAGAGTTTTTGCATGTGGTTTTTCACAAGGAGGGAACCTGATGTGGGATTATGCGTCTCTCTTGGGTGATCGTTTTGCTGCAGTTGCATCGGTGGCTGCTAGTATGTGGCAGTGGACTTATGATGATTTCACTCCGACAGAAAAGATTGGAGTTTTAACAATTCATGGAACGAACGATTTTTATAACCCTTATACTGGAAATCAGTATTCAATTTCAATGGATAGATTGAACCGTTACTGGGTTGAGATTAATGGTTCCGAACAAACTGCATCTTCCAGTCAGTATGCTCGTGGTGTTACTCAATACGTTTGGCAAGGCGCAGAAGATTGTCATTCAGTCGAGCATTTTCGAGTTCAAGGAGGGCTACACGACTGGCCCTCTTTTTCAGAGCGGGTGATATGGGAATTTTTTTCTAAATATGATATTGATGGATTAATTGACTGTAGAGAGCCAATATCAATAAATATTGATTCCTATGATCTTTCGAGGAAAGAGCTTGTTGTTAACATCGAAAATTTAGCATCTGGAAATTTTGAAATTCGAAAATCCACAGGAGGAAAGTTTTATTCTTTTGATCCAATTATTGATGTTAATGAAAATACACAATTTCCTCTAAGAATTGGGAATGTTACAGAGCAAGCGCTCATGATACAATTGTGGGAAAAACCTTAAGCTTAATTCTTTAGTTATTTACAGCTTTGAAGAAAAGCAATTAGGTCCGAGAGCTCTTGGTTGTTGAGTGTTTTATTCAAGCCTGTAGGCATTAAAGAAATTGGAGATCTTTTCATCTCTTTAATTTTATCTCTGTGGATAGCCTGCCGAGTATTATTTAGATTCGCCAGATAAATAAATTCTGAATTTTCTCGCTGAATGATTCCAGTGTAAGTTTGTCCGGATAGGGTTGTGATGATGTAATTTTCTGAACCATTTACAATGGTTGAATTGGGAAACAAAATAGCCTCAAGAAAGTCTTTCTTATTCCGTATGGCGCCGAGTTTGCTCAAATCCGGGCCAAGGTTCCCGCCATTGCCATTAATACTGTGACATAAGGCGCAGGTGGATTTGTTTGAAAAGAATACAGCACGGCCTCTGGAAACGTTGCCTATCCCCATTGTAGACTCGATCGACTCAAGAGTCTTTTTTCTATCGGTATCATCATCTATGCTAGGATTTAGAAGGGTTTGAATGTTTTTGTTGGATTTCTCGATCTGATTAATTTCTTCAGAATTTAGTGATCTGAATGGCTTTAAAAGATGGTTGATTTGAATAGGAGAAGCGGTTTCCAGAGTCTTGTAGATATTGGAAATTTGATCTGTCTCATTGACCTTTAATGAAATATTGCCAATTGCTCTCGCTGATTGAATTCCTAAAGATGGGTTACTTTTAGAT
>JACETS010000032.1 GCA_013911195.1 Verrucomicrobiales bacterium
GATATGGACCTCGCAACAGATAATACTCAAACAGTTAGAAAAGATGCCGGAAGATTGGCTGACTTTATAATGTTCACTCAGAGATCATTCTTACTGAATCTCTCTAAGGAACTAAATAAAGGTAATGTTTCTTACGCACAGTTTTTCCTTCTTGGTTACCTTGCTAAAGAAGATTATTTAACAATGACTCATATTTCTCAAAAAATGGGACATTCAACTGCAGCTGCTACCGGTTTGGTGGATCGTTTAGAAAAGCTAGGATATGTACAAAGACTTCATGCTTCAGACGATAGAAGAAAAGTTATGGTTCAAATCACTCGTAAAGGGATCGACCTTGTTGATAAAATGAGAGAAGATATTATTGAAAATCTTGTCCAAGTTATGGCTGAAATGGATAATGGAATTACTTCAGCTGTTATGGAAGCTTCTCATAAAATTTCAGAATAAATTACTAATAGTTTTGTTTTAAGCCTCAGTCTTTCTAGACTGAGGCTTTTTTATGCCCAAACCGTTCATAACATTTAGATCGTTAAGTAATATCGGTAACGTAAAACACGGTTTTACTGTCAGAAATGATAATATAGATGTTAATTGTGAGAGGGA
This sequence comes from Verrucomicrobiales bacterium, assembly GCA_013911195.1. Classification (GTDB taxonomy): domain Bacteria; phylum Verrucomicrobiota; class Verrucomicrobiia; order Verrucomicrobiales; family DEV007; genus EC70. The sequence goes on from JACETS010000032.1 coordinate 604, forward strand.
AGATGCAGTTTCAAGATTAAGACCATTCTATGAACAAGCCATAGACGCACTTGGTTTTAGTCGTCGCAATTTTGTTTCTCTAGAACAAGTTCATGGTGATAAAGTTATTGTCATTGATAGTCCAAACACATCCACTCAGCCGTTCGCTGAAGCAGATGGTTTAGTGACATTTAAGTCTAATATACTGCTTGGTATATTCGTTGCAGATTGTTGTGCCGTATTTATCACAGATATATATGGCAAGGGCGTTTCTGTGGTGCATTCTGGCAAAAAAGGAAGTGAGTTAAGTATCATTAAAAATGCTATAATGAAGTTTAATGATCATGGAATTCCCTCAAGTGATCTCCTGGTGCAACTAAGCCCTTGTATTAGGCCACCTAACTATGAGGTTGATTTTGTGAATGCGATTTTTGAAGATTGTATTTCTTGTGGAGTATCTAAAGCGTCAATATATGTTGATTCTCGTTGTACCTCACAACACTTAGATCTTTTTTATTCCTATAGAATGGAGCAGGGGAAGACGGGAAGAATGTTGGCTATGATCGGTAAACGGTAAAAAAATATTAAATTATGTCCTCAGTATCATAAACAATAACTCTTTCCCACATATCTTTGCATTTACTAACAAAGTCCTTGTGTATAGAGTCATCTTGATAAGCATTATGAGCATCGATGTTGGGAAAAGATAAAGATAAATGATAAGTGAAACTTTTATCAGTTACCTCTCTTTCAGGTGTTAATGCTGTTTTTCCCAATGTACCTCTATCTACTGAATCAATTAAAGTTAGTTTGATTGCCTCAGATTCGAAGAGTTTTATGTTTTGATTGTCTTTAAGCCAGAAGAAAACATTATGAGTCATTTTATAATAAATATTTAAAGTTTTATATAAAGGATATGAAACAAAATGAAATTGCTCCAGCGAAAATAAATCTCTGGTTAAGAGTCTTAAGGAAAAGAGAAGATGGTTTTCACGATATAGAATCCTTGATGGTCGCTGTTTCTGGAGTTCATGACTTGTTGAGTTTTGATGTTGAAGAAGGAGAAGGTAAGATTGATATCATTTGTGATAATTCAAATTTATCATTAGGAATTGATAATCTTATTTATAAAGCAATTAAAGTCTTTGAAGATGGCTTGAGCATAAAAATTAAGGGAAGTGTTGAATTAGAAAAAAACATACCTTTGGGAGCTGGTCTTGGGGGGGGGAGTAGCGATGCTGCAGCAACGCTTAATGCAATGAATAAATTGTTTGGTCTGCCTTTATCTAATATTGAATTAAGTGATATGGCAGCGGTTTTGGGAAGTGATGTCCCGTTTTTCATAGAAGGAAAGCCATGTTTGTCCACTGGAAGGGGGGAGATTTTATCTCCATACTTAGGGCAATTAACCAATAAGCCCATTGTTTTAGTAAAGCCAGATTTTGGAGTTTCCAGTGGATGGGCCTATTCGAATTGGGAAAAAAGCACAAAATTAATAGGCGTGGATTATGGCCAACAGAGAGCTGAATGGGGGGAGGTGGTAAATGATCTAGAGCTCCCAGTATTTGGAAAATTTTTATTTTTGCCTACGCTAAAAACTTGGTTGTTAGATAGGAATGAAACTGAAACTGTTTTGATGTCTGGTTCTGGTTCAACAATATTTGCAGTTTGTTCTGAGGAAATCTCAGCTGATAAACTTATAAAAAATGTAAAATCAAATTTTGGGGAGGATACCTGGTGTGAAACTGTTCACCTTATACCAAATTCATAGGTACTTTATTAGGGACTGAGTCTACTTTTAATCCAATCTTCATTATTTTTCACATATTGAATTCTGTCATGCATGCGATTCTCTCTTCCTTGCCAGAATTCAATTTCTACGGGGCTAATATTAAATCCACCCCAGAATTCTGGGTAGGGAACTTCAACATTAGCAAATTTTGACATCATTTCCTTTTCCCTTTTTTGCATCCATTCTCTATGAGGTATTTTTGAGCTCTGAGTAGATGCCCATGCACTTATTTGATGTCCTATGGGGCGTGTTTTAAAATATTTTTCAGAATCATCTTTAGGTATCTTTTCTGCAAAACCAATAATGGTTACTTGCCTCTCTAGTTCTTTCCATAAAAAATTGACGCTTACTCTATTGTTGGAATTTATCTCGCCTCCTTTTCTGCTTTCATAATTAGTATAAAAAACAAATCCCTTATCTGAGATCCCTTTAAGTAGAACATTTCTAAGGGATGGCTGAGCAGATTCATTGACCGTTGCAAGAGTCATAGCAGTTGGTTCAATAATGTCTGCATCAATAGCATTTTGAAGCCATTTTTTAAATTGATCGATTGGGTTTGAATCGAGATCGTCTATTGAAAGTTTGGCTTTTTTATATGAGACTCTAAGTTCGGAAATGTCATCTACGTTTGATCTATTTGACATGTAATCAATGAAATTTAGTTAATATATAATTCTTTAATAACGGAATGTTAGATGTTTTGGATCGGGTAGTACTGTCTGAGGAATCAATAAAAGCCATATTGGGAAAGATGGCAATGAGCATATCCGAAGATTATAAAGGATTAAATTTAACAATTGTGCCAATAATGAATGGTAGTTTGTTCATGGCTGCAGATCTAATTAGAATGATTAACGTTCCGTGCCAAATTGAATGTTTAAAAGCTAAAAGTTATTTCGGGAAAGAGCAAATGACAAAGGGTAGCTTAGTTGGCGAGGAGTTGTTTTCTCAGCTTAACAATCGAGACGTTCTAATTGTTGATGAAATACATGACACAGGGAATACAATTGATCTTGTGCTAAAGGAGTTGAAAACAATGCCTAATATCGCCAGCGTTCGGTCAGCCGTTTTGCTAAATAAAAACAAAACAAAACAAACTAGTTACCATCCAGATTATATTGGGATTGAAGTAGATGATGACTTCTTAGTGGGATATGGTCTTGACTATCATGGAATGTATAGGGAGTTGCCAGTTATAGGGACTTTGAAATCAGAGAATTTTTAAGAATTTTATAATGACAGTTAAAATATTATTTTTTTCATTATTGCGTGAAATTGTTGGGAAAGAAGAGGTCGAGCTCCAGGTTAGCTTTGAACCGTGCACCGTAGGTTCAATATTGAATCAAGTATATACCCAATGGCCATCACTAAAAGATTGGGATTCTAGTATATTAATCTCCCTGGATTTAGATTACGTGAACCGAGAAGTGGAGGTCGTTGATGGTCAGGTTATTGCTCTGATGCCACCATTGCAAGGTGGGTGATCCTCTTTACATTTAGTCTGACCAGAAGTAGGTTTTATCCTCTCGTTTATGGGTTCAAAAATAAAACTTCAATTAATCTATAAATTTCATGCAGTAATATGTTAACTGAACTGACAAGAAATTTTTCAATAATTGCCCATATTGATCATGGCAAGACTACTTTGTCGGACAGACTATTGGAGTTCACTCAGACAATTACGGAAAGAGAAAAACAAGATCAGCTCTTAGATTCTATGGACCTCGAAAGGGAAAGAGGTATTACAATAAAATCACACCCTGTAACAATGGATTACAGGGCAAAAGATGGAAATGTTTACAAATTGAATTTACTTGATACGCCTGGGCACGTGGATTTTTCTTATGAAGTTTCAAGAAGTTTGGCTGCATGTGAAGGGGCAATTCTAATAGTCGATGCAGCCCAAGGTGTTGAAGCTCAGACTGTCGCTAACTTGCATTTGGCTGTCGAGCAAGATTTAACAATCATTCCAGTCGTTAATAAGATAGATTTACCAAGTGCTGACCTTGATATGGCGCATCAACAGTTAGAGGATATTTTGGCAATACCGGCTGAAGATGCTATTCATGCTAGTGCAAAAATGGGGACAGGGATCGAAGATATATTGGAAGCTATTGTGTCTAGGATTCCTCCGCCTCAAGTTCCATCTGATGATATATTAAGAGCTTCAGTTTTCGATTCGGTTTTTGATTCATTCAGGGGAGTGGTTTCATACTTGCGTGTTATGTCAGGTACTTTGGCTAGAGGAACAGGAATACGTATGATGAGTACAACTAAAACTTATGAGGTTAAAGAAGTTGGTGTTTTTACCCCTAAAATGGAAAAAAGAGAAAAGCTTTTTCCTGGTGATGTTGGTTATCTCATAGCCAATATGAAAACATCATCAGAAGTGAAAATTGGTGATACAGTCACCGATGTTCAAAAGTCTGCATCTGAACCATTGCCAGGGTTTAAGGAAATTCGGCCAATGGTTTTTTCTGGAATATATCCGGTAACAACTGATGATTTTGAACAGCTCAAATTAGCAATGGGTAAATTGCAAATTAATGATGCAGCGTTTCAGTTTTCTGCAGAGAGCTCAGCTGCTTTAGGTTTTGGCTTTAGATGTGGGTTTCTTGGTTTGCTTCACATGGAGATAATTCAGGAGCGCTTGCGAAGAGAATTTGATATGGATGTAATATCCACATATCCAAGTGTTATTTACCAGGTGAAGAAAACCAATGGTGAGGAGCTAACAATTGATAATCCTACTTTTCTTCCTAGCGCTGCGGAAATAGATACGATCAGTGAGCCTACCGTTAAAGCCTTTATAATTACTCCTAATGAATTTATTGGTGATCTTATTCAGTTGGTTATGGAGAAGAGAGGTCTTGTTGAACATACAGAGACTTTGGATTCTTCTAGGGTTATGTTAACTGCTTCAATGCCGCTCAATGAGATTTTGGTCGATTTTAACGACAGAATGAAGAGTATGACTCGAGGTTATGGGTCAATGGATTATGAGCATTCAGATTATCAGGCTGCTAAATTAGTTAAAATGGATATTCGGATTAATGAAGAGCCAGTTGATGCTTTTAGTTCAATTGTGCATACAGATAAGGCTCAGACCTATGGAAGAAAATTGTGCGCTAAACTTAAGGAAGTTATACCTCAACAATTGTTCAAGGTTCCAATACAGGCAGCAGTTGGTGGAAATATAATTGCTCGTGAAACAATTAGTGCTATGAGAAAGAATGTTACAGCCAAATGTTATGGAGGTGATATCACTCGAAAGCGGAAATTGTTGGAAAAACAAAAAGAGGGGAAAAAGAAGATGAAGGCTATAGGAAAAGTTAACATTCCACAGGAGGCATTCATTAAAGTTCTTAAATCATCATCTAATTAATGTTCATTTTCAAACCAAGATATTTGAAGAAAGCTAAACTCCTCAGAAAAGGAGTGGTTAAATTTCTCTCTTATAAAAAAGATCTTATTTCTGAAAAGTTATTTTCAGAAATAACCGTGGCATTAGAAAATTTTGATAATGCTGTGGATTCCAGAGATAAAGAACGAATAAAATTAGCAGCCAAAGAATTAACCAAGTTATGTGAGCAATCAGTACCCCCTCCTAGCAATCCAATCATCAGAGAAAATCTAGAGGTTATTCTTGTTGCTATTATTATTGCTGTTGGGATTAGAACCTATTGTGTACAACCATTTAGAATACCTACTGGCTCGATGCAGCCTACTCTCAACGGAATAATATGTAAGGTTATTGAGCCATCTGAGAATCCAAATTATGCTAAACCAGGTCCTGTTAAATTGATATGGGAGAAATTTTCTGAGGGGCGTACTTATGTTGATATAAAAATACCTGCAGGGGCTAAGATTGATAAATTTGAGGAGGTCACAAGATTTAAATTTTTCACTTCAACATTAATCTCATTTGAGGGTTCTCAATATGAAACAATTAAAGTAGGGGTCCCTTTAAAAAATCTTTTTCAGGAAAAAAACAGAGGAGGTTTAGGTCTAAGGTCTGCATTGAATATTTCAAGAGCATTCAATTACTCGAGCGAATCAGCAAAGGAGTTTCCTGTTAAAGGTAGGCACATGGCGATTGATTCGGATTTTAGATTGCAAGGTTATTGCGATACGGGAGACCAAGTTTTAGTAAACAAAATGATCTATCATTTTAGGAGTCCCGAACGAGGTGAAATATTTGTTTTTAATACAAAAGGGATAGCGGGAATTAATGGTGGTGTGCAATCGCAACATTATATAAAAAGGCTATGTGGTGTTCCAGGTGACTCATTGGAGATTAAAAAAAATGGAGGTCCACTATATGTTAATGGTGAAATTGCAACGGAAGATGGGATTGCAAAAGTTTTTGATGAATATGATGGGTATTCCTTAATCAGAAAAGTGAGAGTCCCTGATTACCAAGGAATTAATAAGACCAAGCTGCCAAAGGATAGTTATTTCGCACTAGGTGATAATAGCGATGATAGTGCGGATAGCAGAATGTGGGGTAATGTTCCTGAAGATAATTTATTAGGCCCTGGTCTAATGGTTTATTGGCCTTTAGAACACTGGGGGCTTATGAAATGACTTAACAAACTTGCATGATTGGTGAGTGAATCTAGTCCTGAGGAAATAACTAAAAAGTCAAAATCGAATTTGGCATTTGCTCTGTATTGCCTTCCCAAAAAAAGGAGGGCAGATATGATTACTTTTTATGCCTTTTGTCGGATAGTTGATGATCTTGCTGATGAAACGGATGAACCGCGCGAAGAAAGAGAAAGGGAGCTTTTAAAATGGAAGAATGGAATAGTTAATGGATTTTCAAGCCCAGATATTATTCAATCTGGTGTTGAGGAATTGATTGATAGGTATGAGATCGACAGGGATCTGTTCATTGAGCTGATCAAGGGTATGGAAATGGATTTTAATGAACAGAATTACGATACGTTCGAGGATTTAAAATTATATTGTTATAGAGTAGCTTCAGTTGTTGGGTTGATTAGTCTAAAATTATTTGGAGCTAATTTGGAAAGGGCTTCTGATTATGCAATAAATCTTGGATATGCGTTACAACTAACCAATATCATTAGGGATATTTCAGAAGATTACTCTGCAGGAAGGATCTACTTGCCTCGTGAAGAGGTTGTAAGGTTCGGATTGTCTTCTGAAAACCTAATTGAATCCGCCGATACTGAGAACTTTTTAGATTTAATGAAATTTCAGGCTGCTCGAGCAGAGTTTTATTACAATGCTGCTAATGAAAGTTTGGACCCCTCGGATTTTAAAGCCCTGAAAGCGGCTAGAGCTATGGCTAAAATATATAGAACGTTATTAATGAAAATGAAAAAGGATAATTTTAAGGTTACGCAAAAAAGATATCGTATTAATTTGGTAAATAAAATATTTCTTATGCTAAGCTCTTAATGCTTTTGTTAGTCTTCTGAATCTTGTTTTTGTTCATTATTCAACCATAGAGAGACCTCCTCCTGGATTGTATCAATTTCATCAAGTTTTAGTGCCGGATCGCGAACAATAAATGCTTCACCTGTTTTTTGGTGTTCATAAAATAACATTTTTGATTTCTTTTCATTTTTGACATCTACAGGCGCTAGAATTTTTTTTCTTTCAAGCATTACAGCCAAAATATACCTAGCATTTTCACTGGAAGGATCATTCTCATCAATTAGTCTGCGAAGCATAACTTCAGCACTCTCTTTTTCGACTACCTCTTTCTCAATTGCAGGTTCTTCTTTTTCAAACTTTGATCTCCAGAATGAGAATAATTTTTTCTCATCATTTGGTTGGGGGTTTTTCTCCCATGCCTGAACGCTGAAGTCAGATCGTTCATAAGAATTAGTTTCATTGTTAAAAAAAATGGCCGTATAAAATATTTCATCATTATCAAATTCACGATCTGTTACACAACAACGATTTGATCTTGGTCGAATGTTCCATGAATTAATTGATGACATAATTTTGTTAGAAATTTTCTAGTATTAAAAATTGGTATTTCCTGTTACTAACCTTTTGGTTATCTTTTTTGGAATACTTTTCAAGATATTAATTTTATTAAATAGTGCGGCGTAATTTTTGTTGTCTTTATATCGAAATAAGATTATGCCTGAAATTATAAGAATAAGATTGGTGCTCCATGCTCCTATTAAAGGAGTTATTTTCATTCCTTGTCCTAATGCCAGGAATAGGTTGTTAAAAAGCATCATTAAAAAATAAATTAATAAAGCTATTGATCCGCTTCCTTTGATATTAGTCCGTGCATTAGTTATTCCTATTGGACAAGCAATTATGGCAATCGCAAGGCAACTAAATGGTAGTGCCCACCTGTAGTGTAAATGAGTTTTAAAAGGTGCCATGGATTTTGGAGTTTTCTCAGGATTGTTTTTTAAATGATAAATGAGATTTGATATTCCAAGTTCATCTGGTATCAGGCTGTCTGAATATATTTTTTCGGGAGTTTCATTCCAATTATCAAATGATAATTTGTTGAATGAATTTTGTGATATTTTTTCAGAAGTTTTACCGAAATTAATGACCATTCCGTTTGTTAAAAGCCATTCTTTTCTTTGTTTTATCCATTGGGCGCTCTCAGCGTAGTAGGCATTAATCAATTTCCCTTTTTCATTGGTTTGATATATTTCAACATTCCTGAGCTTTCCATTTTGCAAATTAGATGGCAATGCGCCGATAAACCATGATCTATAATTGATTTTGTTTCTATATAGCCTTGAATTGATTTTATAATTTTTCGTTTTCGCATACTCCTCTCCATTTTCAAATGATGTTAAGACTGATTCTTTTTGGGCTTCTGCTTCTGGAGCCCACTTATAATTTAATACTAATGATATCAATGATAAGTAGGTACAGATTATCAGAATTGGTGAAAGCATTTGTATATAGCTTTTTCCAGCGCTTTGAATGGAAATTAATTCATTGGATTTTGATAACCTTCCAACACTGTAAATTACAGAAAGAAGAATTGATATTGGCAAAATTGTTACCAGTATTAATGGTGTTTGGACTAAATAATATTTAAAGTAACCAACTACTGATGCTCCACTGTCGGCGAGATCCGTTGCATTATCACTGAGATCTATTATCAGCCAGATTGCGATAAATCCGCAGATGCAAAATGATAAAGGAAGACAAAACTCGTTGATAACATACTTTGTTAATATTTGAGAGCGATTATAAATAAATAAAGCAAGCGTTGGGCTGAAAATTAAAACTAATGTTAAAATTTTCAAAAATAATGAATCGATCTCTAAATTGTGAGAGATTGTGGGCAGTTGTTCTGATAAAGAGTTAAAGCCGATTTCAATGTTTAACCATGATATAAATAGAACTGCACTTAAAGATGCAGAACTAATATATTTAATGGCTTTGTGCATTTTTGGATTGTTTGCTCTATGCTCTCTCAGGAAGTATTGCTTTTACTTCCTCGTGTTTCATGCAGAAATCTTCTATTTCTTTTTCTTCCATTATAAGAAATGCTGTTGATAGTGCATCTGCAAGGGCAGCATAGGGCGCGATAGACCATGAATTTATCTTTGATGCCGAGACTCTACAATATTTTCTAGGATCAATGATATGCTCACCGCGTTCGCTGAACCCTGATCCGCTGAGTGAATTGTTTTGAAGATTAATTGTAGGTGCGTTCGGGATGCCCAAGCTAGCAGGCCAACCATTTCCTTCAGGACCATTTCCAAAAGCGAGAAGGGTGCTGCCTCCAGCATCAAGAAGAGCATTTTCGATGCCGCTGTCTTTAAGTTTAATTGCCATTTGATCTAGCGCATACCCTTTACCGATACCGCCGAGATCAATCCAAAAATTTTCTGACAAAACAGTCGCTGTCATGAACTCTGAGTCAGTTTGAATTTTATTCATACCGATTGATTCTACAGCCTTCGCTATTTCGTTTTTTGTTGGCTCTCTAGGGCTCTTATCGGGATTGCTAAATACCGCAATCAGAGGGCTGGAAGTAATGTCAAAGGCTCCATTCGTTTGCAAATGTATTTCTCTTGCAAGCTCTATACAATCAATAGCGGCGTATCCTATCGGCGCTGATTGATTTTTCTTTAAGTGGTTGATCCGAGAGATGTCACTATTACCTTGGAATCGACTTAGTTCTGCTTCCAGTGTCTCTAGATCTCGAAGCGCATTTGACGCTGAAGCCAATGCTTTTGGTTCGCTAGTATCTGTAATTAATATTTGGAACTCTGTTGCCATAGCATGAGATCCAAGTCGGTGAATTTTCTTTGCCATTAGTTGTTAACAGGCCTTCGTTCTACCATTTGATAGAATAGCTCCTTTTCAATATAAACATGGAGCATTACATTGTCTCTTAAATTCATTAAATCTGGGCCAATGTAATTATTGCCGACCATATTGCTGATATCTTCATCATATTCTGCGTCAGCGATTATTACATCAGAAGATAAATTCTCTTGAACCTCAGGATAGTAACCACAATTTTTGATATCTCTAAAATAATAAGGAAGCGGCCAGCCTGTTTCTGGGTGAAACACATTGATCGATAAATCATCTTTGATGTCTTTTAATTCAAAAATTGTTTGTTTAACTAACTTGGAAACAAGGCTTGGAGAAGTGTGGTTATATACGTAAGGATTTCGGTCGGAGTTTGCAGGCGACTTTAATGAGTTTTTATTTTGATTGTTATAGTTGATACATATTCCAATGAATGAAATTATTAGAATCGATTGATAAAGAGTGCGGATTCTTTTCATTCTTTCTCCTAATTTATAAAGTGAGAAAAAACCAAAGCCTGCAAGGATGATTGAAGCCTGAAGAAAAGGCAAAATAGACCAAGGGGTTTTGTATGGTATTAAAGAGTAGATCAACAGGTTGATGATTGTGTACAGAGAAAGAACTCTTAAAAAGATAATTTCTTTGGTGGTTTTCTTCTGAAGAAAAAACGAGGAAAATATACCCACAACTGCAAGTATAATAGTGGCTAATTCGCTCCAGGTATAAAGTTCCATTTCTTTCCATGAAATTAGATTTATGTAATAGAAGAAAGGCTTTTCATGGCCGCTGCCTTCAGCTCGAGAAAGGTAGTCAGAGTAGGAAGTGTAACTATCTTTAATGGCTTCTAAATTATTAAAAAAAACTGTAAATAAAGCCGCAGAGGTAAAGAACATTATAATTAGACCAAAGCAAAAATTTAGAACTAATTTCTTTGGCTTTAGTCTTGCAGTATAATTTTTTCTGAGTTCTTCGATAAGAAAAATTATAGTTGCAGCTATCACAATTGAAGCAACAGAGATAACAAATGTTTCTTTTGTTGCATGCATGACTCCACATGCAAAGCCTGCTCCGAGCATCCAATAGTATTTTTGTTGTTGAAAATATTTCCAAGAGAAAAAAAGAAATAATGCTAGGAATAATAGCATTGGTGTTTCCATGATGTAATATCTGCTGTAATAAACATGCATCGGGGATAGGGCCACTAGTGCTGATGAAATTGCAATGCCCTGAATGCTAATTAATCTTTTGAAAAGCAACATCATTATGATTAAGAGCGTGCCGCCGACTGCAGTTACAGATCTTAAAATAACCTCATTTAATTCCTGATAGTTATTTATAGATTTGATCCAAACTATAGGCATGGACAAAAACAGTAGGACTGGTCCATGCCCGTCATCAGGACGATAATTAAATCCCTCACCTTCAATCATGCTCCCCAGTCTCCATGCTTGAATTGCTTCATCAGTGTGCATAGGTCGAGAATCCAGTGACTCAAATCTTAATAAAAGACCGAGAATTATAGAGATTATAAAAATAACATAGAATAGAGCTTTAAATTTGAACAGTGGCATTCTTTCCTGATCTTGATGCATTAAATTAATGACAATAGCACTTAGATGCAATAAATCATAACTTAGAAGGGGACTTGCGTTTTAGCCCTATCTCTTCTTCAGTGATTTTTAAAATAAGTGAATAGTCGATCAAATAGTAAAAATAGAGTTGATTCAAAAACTGGTCTTCCTGAACTGTTTAAGCTCTTTTCTTATATTTCACCCTATAAAAAGAAGTTCTATTTAGCCTTTTGTTGTCTTTTTATAACGGCCTCTCTTGCTTTGGCTTTTCCTTATTTAATGGGCAGTCTATTAGGTGGTGCGATGAGTGCAGGTGAGAGCGTTGCTGATTCTGGTTTCGTATCAGAAAACATTAATAAAGTTACCCAGCTGTTAATTCTAGTTCTTGGAGTTCAAGCTTTCATTGCATATTGGAGGATTCGTTGGTTTGCATATGCAGGTGAATCTGCCTTGGCTGACATTAGGAAAGAAACATTTGGTAAATTAGTTATGCTTCCTCTTTCTTATTACTCTGAAAATAAAGTAGGTGAAATTTGCAGCAGGCTTTCAGCTGATCTGAGTCTTATCAGGGATACTATTATTATGACGTTGCCACAAATCATACGTCAATCTGTTATGCTAATTGGAGGAATAATATTTATTGCATGGTCATCTCCGAAGTTAACCATCATCATGTTGCTTTGTATTCCTTTAGTGTTATCTCTATTGTGGTTTTTCGGAAGAGGAATTAAGGAGAAGACTGCAAAGTCTCAAGATGAGCTTGCTGAGAGTAATGTCATCGTAGAGGAGAGTTTGCACGGTATTGTAAATGTGAAAGCATTTACGAACGAGCAGTACGAAAAAAGCCGTTATGCCGGATCACTATCCGATTTCATTGATTTAACAATGTCCGCAGCTAAGGCTAGAGCTTTTTTTGTCTCATTTATAATATTTGCACTTTTTGGAGTGATTACCTTTGTTGTTTGGTATGGAGCTGGAATGTTATCGGATGGAGAAATAAGTTCAGAGAAATTCACAAGATTCGTTTTATTTAGTATTTTTGTCGGAGCTGCGATGGGATCATTTCCTGAAATAATGAGTCAACTTTATAAGGCAGTTGGAGCTACTGAAAGGATCAGAGAGATACTTTCTGAGAAAGATGAAAATAATGATGGAACTGAATTGATTGAGTTAGAGATAAAGGGGGGGATTGAGATTAATGATCTATCCTTTTGTTATCCATCCAGAGATGAGGTTGTTGTTTTAGATGATATTAGTTTTACAGTTCAACCAGGTGAGAGAGTAGCAATAGTCGGGGCAAGTGGAGCGGGTAAATCAACAATAATAAAATTACTTTTAAAATTATATGAACCTAGTTCTGGTGATATTAAGTTTGATGGAACTTCGTCTGAGAGATTGAGTGTTCATTCAATTAGAAGCCAAATTTCAATTGTTCCGCAAGAGGTTTTTCTTTTTGGGGGAACTATTAAAGAAAATATAGCATACGGGGCAATAGACGCGGATGAGTCTCAGATTATTGATGCTGCTATTAAAGCCAATGCCCATGAGTTTATAGAAAGCTTACCAGATGGATATGAAACAACTGTTGGAGATAGGGGGGTTAAATTATCTGGTGGTCAGCGTCAGAGAATAGCAATCGCAAGAGCTATACTATCAAACCCATCAATTCTTTTATTAGACGAAGCCACTAGTTCTCTTGATTCAGAAAGCGAGCTACTTGTTCAGCAAGCTTTAGAGAGTTTAATGGCTGGGAGAACGTGCATTGTTATTGCGCATCGCTTGTCGACCGTTCGATCAGTGGATCGTATTATAGTACTTAAAGATGGAAAGATCGTGGAGTCAGGTAATCATAATAATCTCATAGAAAAAGATAATGGTGTCTACAAGACTTTATATGAATTGCAATTTAGGAACCATGAATGAGATTTTCTTGAATTAAAGTACGCGGACTGGGACTCGAACCCAGGACCAATTGGTTAAAAGCCAACTGCTCTACCAACTGAGCTATCCGCGCTTTTTAAAACTGAGTTGCGACTGTACTATTTTACAGGGATGTCGCAAGTTGGTTTTTCAATTGTTGCCTAATTTAGCAAAAAATTGAATTTAGAGTGATTTTAATGCGCTCCCTGCAGGATTCGAACCTGCGACCTACGGATTAGAAATCCGTTGCTCTATCCGGCTGAGCTAAGGGAGCAATATTCAAACTAATTTAATTCTTGAACCTTTACATCTTGTGTCTCCATATGCAAATAAACAGAATAGAAGATAACAATTTTAATGTGTTCAAGGGAAAAACTTTATGATCGATTACAATTCACATTGTAAGACTTTGATAATTTGGTATTAAATAGAGGTGTTGGAAGCTGAAAACAGAGTATCATTGGAAATCTTTGAGGGTCCCCTTGATTTACTTCTTTATTTAATAAAGAAGGATGAGGTTGATATTTATGAAGTTTCGATTGAGAGAATTACTGATCAATATCTCGAATATATAGATACTTTTAAAATTTTAAATATTGAATTGGCGAGTGAATTTATAGTAATGGCTGCCAACCTTATGTATATAAAGAGCAGAACTCTGCTTCCTAGGAATGAACAAGCTCCAGAGGAGGATATAGATGAAGAGGATCCAAGGTGGGAGCTTATTCGACAGCTAGTTGAATATAAAAAATTTAAGGATGCTGCGAGTTACTTAGAAAAAAGAGAAGGTGAGGCTCAGAAGTTTTTTTCTGCGGAGCAACAGCCTTCTGAAGATCCAGAAGAAGAAGAGGGTGAGTTGATCATAAATGTTGGAATTTTTGATCTTATTCAAGCGTTTCAGGGAGTTTTGAAGAGGTTTGATGATGAAGATGAGCTGACTGAAATAGCTGATGACCGTTTTACGGTAAGTGATAAGATAGACTATCTTTTAACCAATATTGGAAAAGGTGAAAAGATCAGTTTTAAAGGGCTTTTTAGAGAAGCTAGCACCAAAGGTGAAGTATTAGTCACTTTTCTTGCCTTGCTCGAGTTGATCCGTTTGAAGGAGTTTCAAGTTCGTCAGAAGGGTGTTCTTGGAGAAATTGAGCTTACGAGAAGCAATTTGGATCAATTTTAGTGATTTGTGATATTTGCTCAAGTTTGGTTTACAGCTTGACGCTAAGGAGTCTAATTATATAGTTAAGGTCTCCGAAAAAAGAGTGGACGTGTAGTTCCGCTCTTTTTTCGTCTTTATATAAAAAAATGACTAGCGAAATACAGGTTCTCTTTGAGTATTACGAAAAGGAAAAAGGAATACCTCGAGATACGATGGTAGAGGCTCTTTCAACTGCTCTTCTTTCTGCAGCTCGTAAAAGTGTTGGTCCAGCTCGGGAATTAAGAGTAGACGTTAATCCAGATAAAGGTGATATTGTGGCAGTTGCAAAATTAATTGCTTCAGATAACGTAAAATCTCCATATGAGGAAATTTCTATGGAAATCGCTCGCAAAATTAATCCTGAAGCTCAGCTAGGAGACGAGATCGAGGTTAAAGTAACTCCTAAAGATTTTGGTAGAATTGCCGCGCAAACAGCAAGGCAAACTATGATGCAACAACTTCGGATTGCTGAAAAAGCCATGATCTATGATGAATTTAAGGATCGTGCTGGTGATATTGTGGGTGGAACTGTCAGACGTTTTGACAAATCTGATGTAATGGTTGATTTGGGCAAATTTGAGGGAACTATGCCTTCAAGAGAAAGAGTTACTACTGATCAATATAGCATTGGTGATAGAATTAGGGCATACGTTGTTGCTGTTGAGAACGGTTCGAGAGGTCCTGAAATTATACTATCTAGAAGTCATCCCAATTTTGTCAGGAGGCTCTTTGAATTTGAAGTCAGTGAGATTGCGGACCAAACAGTTGAAATTCGAGGCATTGCTAGGGAGCCTGGGTTTAGAACCAAAGTAGCAGTCTATTCTGCTGACCCTAAAGTAGATCCAGTAGGAGCATGCGTGGGGCTTAGAGGGGCCAGAGTTAAAAACATTGTTAGAGAACTAAACAATGAAAAAGTTGATATCATAAGATGGAGTGAAGATTTAACTGAATTCGTCACTGATGCTCTAAAGCCTGCAATTATTCGATCTATCGAAATTGATGAGGCAGAAAAACAAGTAAGAGTTACAGTGGATGAAGAGGAGTTATCTAAGGCCATAGGTAGGAGAGGTCAAAATGCTAGATTGACTTCTAGGTTATTAGGCTGGGATGTCCAAATAGAGAAAGATTCTTCCAAAACTGAGATATTTGAGAAAAGGGTTGTTGATGCTGCTAACGAGTTTGTCTCAAAAATTGGAGAAGAAGTCATTGATACCGATACTGCTATAAAGCTCGTTAAAGGAGGTATTGTGAATTTGGAGTTCTTTTCAATGGTTGATGTGAGTGACGTTGCTGATATTTTGGAGGGAGATAGTGAGGCAGCTCAAAAAATTTGTGAAGCTGCCAAAAAAATTGCTCCTGAAGCCGAGGGTTCATCCCTTTCGGCTAATGACCAATCTGAAGAGTTGCAAGACTCTAATAATGACTCTGAGGGGGCTGAATCTTCTCAAGAGGATGAGGTTGATAAAGAATCCGAGAATTAATACCGGAATCAGCCCATGAAAAAACAAAAAAAATTTAATGCCAAAAAACTCAAATCCGGAAGAATCCGACCAAAAAAATGAGGGGGATTCTTCTAATGAAAATCCTAAAAACGATGATATAAAGTCTTCTAGCAAAGAGGCTTTGTCTCTCTTCGAAGAGCAAGAGAAAAGAGAGGCGAGAAAAAGTAAAAAAAAGGACTCTGGAGTTGATAGTAGTAAAGTTGGCGGGATTTTGCCTCCAATTTCTAAGCTGATTGAGGAAGATTCTGGGGATTCTCACTCTGAAAAAGAGAGTAACGAGAGTATATCTGATGATTCCAATGTAATTCATATAAAACCGCCCATTATTCTCAAAGATCTTGCGGATAAAATGGGCATAAAGCCCTTTAATATTATTCGAGATCTAATGGGGTTAGATGTCTTTGCTAGCTTAGATAGTTCAATTGAGCCGGAGGTTGCTACTCAGATTTGTGAAAAGCATGGGTTTGTTTTTGAAAAAGAAAAGAGAGAAAAAGGAGGCGGTGTACATAAGGTTGAGGAGGTTATTGAGGAACCTCCTCCACCAGAACCTGAAGAAAAGGGTGAGGAAGAATTGCCATTGCGTCCTCCTGTGGTGACTGTTATGGGACATGTTGATCATGGAAAGACGTCAATTTTAGATGCTATAAGGAAGAGTAGAGTGGCTGCTGGTGAAGCTGGTGGAATCACACAACATATAAATGCATACAGCGTTGAACATGACGGAGCGAATATTACATTTATTGATACTCCTGGGCACGCGGCGTTTACTGAAATGAGAGCAAGAGGTGCTAATATTACGGATATAGTTGTATTAGTAGTTGCTGCAAATGATGGAATTATGCCAACAACACATGAGGCAATAAGTCATGCTCGAGCCGCAGGTGTTACTATAATTATTGCAATCAACAAGATAGATCTTCCTAATGCAGACCTTAATAAGGTTATTGCTCAACTCCAAGAGAATGATCTAACTCCTGAGGACTGGGGAGGAGAAACCATATGTGTTCAAACATCTGCAACTCAGGGTTTAGGAGTAGATGATCTATTGGAAATGATAGCTCTTCAGTCCGAAG
>JACETS010000033.1 GCA_013911195.1 Verrucomicrobiales bacterium
ATTACCTACATTGGTGGAGAGAACTATAGGGTTGATGATCTCAAGTTCTCTTCCAGTAGTTATCGAAGCCAATCCAATAGCCGATTCGCAGCCATGGAATGGCGTTTGGCCGAGGTCTATAATCCGACCGTCGAAGGTTATATTGAAAAAGACCCTTATATCTATGAAATCGAAAACCCCGCCGAGTCTGGACAATTAGAAAGGTTTGAAGCGACCTATCAATTCTTACCGACCGATGCCAGAGTTGATCGCACCTATAGAGCAAGAGTCAGGCACAAAGATCAAAGCGGCCGATGGAGTAATTGGTCTGATCCCATTCAATTCAAAGTCTCAAGTCCTGACACCAGCACCTATGCGGAATCTCTCAGAATCACTGAAGTTAACTATCACCCTATTGGGGCCACTCAATCAGAGCAGGAAAAAGGTTGGACAGCGTCAGACTTTGAATACATAGAACTTCAAAATATCAGTGATACTGATTTAGAACTTACTAACCTTAGATTCACCAAGGGAATCGACTATGATTTTGAGTCAGGCAGTATCATTAAAGCGGGTGAATACTTGCTCATAGTCAGGAACCGCCTCGCCTTCGAATCACGTTATGGAGCGGGCCTACCTATCGCAGGAGAATGGGAGGATAACGACAAGCTGGATAATGCCGGAGAGAACATAAAGCTCTCTTTCGGAGCCGGAACCCCAATCATCGAAGTAACCTATGATGATAAGGAACCATGGCCTATTAGTGCCGACGGTGACGGTTTTACTTTGAATCTCAATGACCCTAAAAATGTTTCTCAGGAGAATCATGGTGAGGCGAATAATTGGTATTCCGGGATAGCTTCTCCTGGTTCTGAGGGGGGAGATGCTGCTCTCACTTTCAGTACCTGGGCAACAGGTAATGGACTTGGTCCAGGCGCATCAAAAACCGATGACCCTGATAGCGATGGAATTATTAACCTGATGGAATATGCTCTTAATTCTAACCCCACGTTAAGCTCTAGAGAGGACCTTCCTAAAATAGAAATACAAACTCTAGACCTTGAGGATCAACCCAAAGACTACATCACTTTTAGCTTTACCCGCCAGGGGCAAAGCACTGATCTCGTATATTCGGTGGAAGTTTCTGAGGACCTCAAAGAATGGAAAAAAAACATTGCTGTATTGGAGGCAAAGACAATTAATGCTGACGGCACCATTAAAGAAATGTGGAGATCTTCGATGGCCATTGATACAGAAAATAGATGGTTTTTTAGATTAGTAGTGAAGGGTTAATACAAAAAAACCTGTGAGAGTTACCTCCCACAGGTTTTTAGATTTTAATAAAATAGAATTAGTTGGATACCATCATGGAATCAAAGGCTTTCCTAAGAGTCCATGAATTAGTGGTCATGCATTTGGAGCTATTTACCATTTTCATTGCACGACCAAGCAATGCGCGGTCTTTGTCGGAGACTGAACCTTTAGGCATTGCCATAAGTGCATGTGCTGTTACCTCATAGATAGCGGCACAAGCCTGATGCTGACCATGATTGAATAAAGGAACCGCTTTGTCGATAGCCACTTCAATAAGCTTTTGGCTGTTTGAAGATGCCTGCTTGTTTTCTGGTGGAAGAAGCACCTTGTCGATTACATGGATGACACCATTACTGGCCTGAACATCGGTGGCGATAACCTTTGATTTATTAAGGAAGAGACCACCTTTTTTCTTCTTCACTTTAATGTCTTTTTTGTTAATCGCAGTAGCATTATCAAGTGTGACAGCCACTTTAGATGGGACTTTACCGCTCACAACGTGGTAGGTAAGGATATCGATAAGCTTGTCTTTGTTTTCAGGCTTTAGAAGAGTTTCAACGGTACCTTTAGGAAGCTTTGCAAAAGCTTCATCGTTAGGAGCAAAGACCGTAAAAGGTCCATCTCCTTTGAGGGTATCAACTAACCCTGCCGCTGTAAGAGCAGCCGCCAAGGTTTTGAAACTTCCATTACTGACTGCAGTATCTACGATGTCTTTGTTGGACTCTTTTGAGAATACTAGATTTGCTGCAATTGCAAAAATGGCAAAAGTAGTAATTAATAATTTTTTCATGAATCTTAGATTTTGGATACTTACTTGGATGGTGGCAACAAGACTGAATCAATGACATGAATGATGCCATTACTGGCCTTGATGTCTGTCGCAATCACTTTGGATTTGTTTAAAAATAAGCCGTCTTCTTTCTTGTTAACTTTAATATCTTTTTTGTTAACAGCAGTGGCCTTCTTAAGAGTAACCGCTACTTTTGCAGGCACAGCGCCGCTGACCACATGATAGGTAAGGATGTCCACGAGTTTATCTTTATTTTCAGGCTTTAATAGAGAAGCAAGTGTTTCTTTGGGAAGCTTAGCAAAAGCTTCATCGTTTGGAGCAAACACTGTAAAAGGACCTTTTCCTTTGAGGGTTTCGATCAACCCACCTGCTGTGAGTGCTGCAGCCAGAGTTTTGAAGTTGCCGTTACTTACGGCGGTGTCTACAATATCTTTTTTCTTGTGGTGATCTGCAAATGAACTACCCAAGAGAATTGAGGTTGCGGCAAGAGCAGTGATTAGAGTTTTAATGATTTTCACAGTTATTAAATGTTGGTTAATGTTTTATATTTTTGTAGTCATTTAACCAAGGCCTTGATTATTTGAATTCAGTGAATGAGAACGCATCCAATTTTAGTTTGGATCCGAAAAAAAAAATATCCCGCTAAGAAAAAAATAAATTACTCAGATAAGGCGCTACAAAAATAGTATTTTCTAATCAAAATATTTTAATTAAAAAAATTAACCACCCCACCAATGGAGCTAACCCTTTAAAGGGATCAGGTTTCAGTTTTAGAAGAGTTTACTTTGGCATTTTGACTCCACTAGGAAGAAAGGAAACCTTCCGATCATTTTTGGCAGAATCGCCAGGAGTAGAACGCCCTTTAACCACCTCTGCATTTAACTTCTTGAGGAGAGATTCCACCTTTTCGGGATGCTCAACGATGAGATTATTACGTTCGGCACGATCCGAATTGAGGTTATAAAGCTGTAAAGGGGGTAATTTTTGTTTTTTTGCTGCCGCCTCCCGAGGGGCACTCCAGCCCCCGCTTCCGGAGGATAAACAGAGTTTCCAGTCCCCTTCCCGAAAGGAAAAAGAGCCTCCAATAGAATGACTAATGAGTGTTTTCCTAGCTGTGGCTTTTTTTCCTTTAAATGCTGGAACTAAACTAAAAGAGTCCTCTCCAATATTACCCTCTTTGGCTGGTGCCTGACCAAGAATATCACGCATTGTTGCGTAAAGATCAGTAAGACATGCCAAGGCGTTTGTTTTTTGACCGGCCTCTATCCCTGCAGGCCATCTTGCAATAAGGGGAACTCGATGCCCTCCCTCATAAATGTCAGCTTTATGACCACGGAAGCCAGCGCTTGGATCGTGTCCTTTTTCTTTGAGAAGAGGAAAATTTCCCTCCGGCGAACAGCCATTGTCGCTGGTAAAGAAGACCAAAGTGTTTTCATCAATACCAGCCATTTTAACCGTCTTCAAAAGCTCACCCATGTGATGGTCGACTTGCATCACAAAGTCGGCATAAGGGTTAATCTCACTGGCGTCCTTAAATGGAGGAATCGGAACGATTGGTGTATGAGGGGCCGGCAAAGGCAGGTAGAGAAAAAAAGGTTTCCCTGATTTGGCCCTTTCTTGAACGTACTTGATACTCTTATCAAAAAGATGCGGGAGAACCTCATCGATTTTAAAATCTGGACTTATTGGCCCTTTGCGGTACCAACCGTACCGGTCTTCCCCTTTAGTCACTCCCTCTTCTCTAACAGGAATAGCGGTAATCTTACCAGTATCAACCCAGGTGTATGGTGGCATATCCAATGATCCGCAATGTCCGTAATATCCTACGAATCCGTTGATATCGGGTCCATTCTTGACGGGCTTGGTGAAATCTATTTTTTTGCTGTTTCCAACTCTTCCCCAGTCCCAGCCAAGATGCCATTTGCCGATCATCTGAGTGTGATAGCCCGCCCCTTTAAGAAGGTGAGCTACCGTTTCCCGAGTTCCCGGGATAAGATGATCACTGGTTCCACTCAAAACTCCTCGGGCTAGTCTTGATCTCCAATTATATCTACCAGTCAATACACCGTATCGGGTTGGGGTACACACTGCACTGGAGGAGTGTGCATCAAAAAAAGTAATCCCCTGATCAGCCATTGACTGAAGGTGGGGAGTTTTAATCTTACACTTCGGGTTCGTAGGTGAAACGTCTCCAATACCCAAATCATCAGCCATCACAAAGATGACGTTAGGCGGCTTCGAATGATCCTTTGCAAAGCTCGAAGAAATAAAAAGAACGCAGGGAATAATTAATAGAGAGAGGTACTTATACATATAAATTTTTCAGAATAACTATATTCTAGGAGAACCCAAATTATCAATAATCTCAAGCCTTCTCCAAGAGCCAAGCCAAATTAAATCGAGCCATCCAATCTTTACCGGCTAAAAGATAGATCATTCCTTCGCTTGGCGTGCCTTTGCGGCCGGCTGCCATCCAAGTGTAATTTCCAGGTCCTGTTTTAATGAGTTTATTTACCGGCCATGTCAGTCCACCGTCAAAACTCACCCATACGTTAATATCGGTGCGTGTCTCTCTATTGCCTGGTGAGCTGAATAAAAGAATATCTTTATCCTCATAAGGCAATCTTAAGAGCCCAGCCTTACATCCATACACGTCCGGCGGCCCATCAAATAATTCATCATCTTCATGCTCACCGTACCAGGTTTCACCAGCATCATCACTAAACGCAATGCGCCTATTACCAGGTCTCATATGAGTTCTTGAATTGTGATATATTCTTCCTCCTTTTAATTCAACCAGCCCCGATTCACCTGTACCTGCTATAGGAAACGGAGCAGAGGAATTCCAAGTCTTTCCTCGATCATCACTGTAAAGAGCCATTGCGTAAAGGTCGTTATAACGTTTTCTCCCCTTTCCCTTGTTTAGGTACTCAGGAAAGACACGCGCAGGCATTAAAAGACGGCCCTTTTTAGAACCATATTTGATGGTCACTCCTGGATCACAAGCCCCGTTCGTTGCAGGCATCCATCCATCTTTTCCAGGTCTGATTGTAGTATCTTCTATTTTCCAGGTCTTACCATGATCTTTACTCCTGTAAAGCTTCTGAGCTGTTTTTAAGGTTGTTAAAAATACCATGATGTCACCTGTCATCTCATCAACCATAACATTACCAAGTCCCGCCCAGTTATTGTTAGGATACCTTCCATCATCACTCATGTCACCGTCCACTTTAACCATGTCACCCACTTTTTTCTCTTCAGCCCAGGTCTTACCCCCATCGACACTTCGCTTCACACTAATGTATCTCATATCATCAGTTTTGGAGCTTATATTTTTGAGAACTAGTACAGAGCCATCCATGGCCACGACAACCTGACCAGTCAAAACTTCTTCGTCCCAAACTTCGAAGAAAGCATCTCCCTCTAATTTAGGTAATGATTGCAGATTAGTCGTGAGACTTTGTAACTTCTTTAAATGAATACCTTCAGCACTCGTCGGGGAATATTCCGAAGCCTTCTGATGCGAATGCACCATTAAACCATATACAAAAGATAATTTTTCTCCCTTCTTAAGTATTTTATCAGGAGCTTTATTAAGAGGTCCAAAAGGGTTAGCAGTTATGAGACCGTAATCTCTGGCATGCCAATGAAAGGCCCCAAGATCACTATGACTGGCCAATAAAGTGACACCTACCCAACGGCCCTCTTTATTACCTGAGTTATCAACCCACCTCGCCGCTTTTCCCCATATAGCCTTTCCTCCTTCTCGGCCTTGATTATCAATCATTTTACCCCCTTTTTGAACTCGTAAATCACTAGCTACTCGAACAGCGAGACCTCCTTCTTCCTTGGAACCAATAGTCACTTTCTCAGCCTCCGCTTCGATAATGGCATTCACAGAAATGAGTAACCCTTGATCCGTAACGTGAAATGCATATTTCATAGTTTCCTTTAGCAGAGGGGTATTCCCATCACGGTCCAGATAAATACTCTCAGCAGAAAATGTTGCAGGATTACCATCCTTTGGTGGAGCGGTAAAAAGGCGGTGCTTGGCAACCCCTTTCATATGCCAGAAATCAATACCATTAAGTTGGGAAAATGTGTGGAATAGCCCCTGATGATGAGGATGATCATCCTGATCTTTATCAGTTATAGGGTAATTTCGAGTCACCTTAATACCATCCAAAGTATGAATGTTACAAAGAAATGGTCGACCCTGAGGAGTCTGAGTATGTGAGAACTCGGCAATGACTTTCTGCCCATAATAAACATCAAGCCCTGAAGACGTTTTTTTCAATTTTATCTCTTCGGAGGCTCCTTGACCATAAAGAATTCCACCAATAGAAAACATGAGGATTGGAGTCAGTACACGGGAAATTAAATAAAACCAACGAAGATTAAGTACTTTAGAGGAAATCATTATTATTTTCTGAGGAAGTTTTGGTGATTAATAGAATTTAGCTATTCTCGAAATTAGAATGTAATAAGACAAGAATTAAACTCCAAACGTTGGTTTTGAATTGACGCCCATTGATCCAAAAATGAGTCAAAAAAACCGCACCATGGTGGGCAGGAGTGGATTCGAACCACTGAAGGCATAGCCAGCAGAGTTACAGTCTGCCCCGTTTGACCGCTTCGGTACCTACCCATTATTGGTGCGGGGTTGAGATAAAAGCTGAAACAGTACCTTTTTGCAAGAAGTTTTACTCTTTCTTCTACTAATTTGGAGTTATTTTTCCATTATTTAGCACTTTTCTTTGAACAAGTTGATACCTTCCTCCTCTTCCAACGGACTCATAATCCTTTGTCTCAGGTTTATTTATTTTTTTTCTATCATAAAAATGAACCTGTCCTTTTCCCTGAACCAGACCGACAGGCCCCTTCACAATGAGAGCAGTTCCTTCGTCAATTCCTATACCGAGGAGCTGAGGGAAGGTCTCAATTACAGATGAAAGATCCTTGAAGCGATTCCTTTCCGCAAAGTGTTGATCGATGGCAACTCCCTTCAAAAACCCAAGCCCCTTTTCATATCCATCAGCCATCATGTCACGGTTCCCTAAAGGGTTACCCCTTACCAAGTACTCGGCTTGTATTGAGGCTCCAGCAGAACTACCCATGATGACTCCTCCCTTATCGAGAACTTGATGCATCAGTTTTAAAGCCTTGGTATCATGATAAGCATCGACAAAGTTCCATTGTCTACCTCCTCCGAACCAAATACCTGTCGCTCTTTTAAGAACATCCAAATATTTTTCACTGTCTACTTCATTGATCTTTCTACCTGGTAGCACAGTCACTTCTTTTGGACCAAATTTTTTGAAGGTATCAGCGATGGCACTGCTTCGAGGAACCATTGAATCAGGGACTGCTGTAGGCAAGACAACAATAGACGCTTCATCACCTCCGGCTAATTGAATGAATTTATTAACTACCATCCGCGGCATAGGACCTCCACCAATAATGATCAGACTACCGTTTTTAACTTTCGGGGGGGATAAGACTTGTGCCGGAAAAGCGGGACTTTTTCTATCAACTGCCGCAAATCTCAGTGCGGTCAGATCAGCTCCTCTAGAACTTTTGTTAAGATTAATCTTTTTCTCGACCTTTGATTTCGATTGTTTAAGAGTCACTATAATTTCACCTTGGCCAACAGATCTGATACTCCGATTCGATAGAACTAATGCTGAACCATTACCCACCTTATAAAGAACTTTACCATCTTCATGTTTTATTGATTCAGTGTCGCCAGTAAGAATATGAGCATCCGGGAAAAGGTCTGAGAAGGGAGATCCAAATGCCTGAATTAACTGTCCTCCAGCGCCAACGATTGTCGAACGTTTCAGAAAAGATCTAAAAGCCTCCAATTCTGTAAGTGTCTTAATGTTTTTTGGATTCTGACCTACCAACCAAACTGCGTTTGCTTCTTTTAGCTCTGATTTTAGATGATCATCTGTAAGCCTAACTACCTTGACGTCAGGCATCTTATCAACAAGATCCTGTTTTTGGTCATTTGCTTTGGCAGGGGCATCAAGACTAAGAATCAGTATTTTCGCCTCGTTTCCGGCAATTTTAATAAATTCCTCGATCGCATCTTTATTTTTCTCTTCCGAAGAAAGAATAAAAGTACCAGCAATCCCTGCCGGATCGATGCGGCTACCGCCTGAAACCGAGAATGATACAATTAAAAAGACCAGAGCCAAAGACCCTATCCTTAAAGTAAGCATTACAATGACCTAAAAACTGGAGTTAATCCTTGTTGTTTCGATTCCAATAAATAACAACATTTTTTGTTGCTCGACCCGCTGCAATAATTTCAGGTTTTCCATCACCATCCAAATCACTTACTTTGAGATCCTCACAGGCAATTCCATTATCATCAAGTGTATGGGTTTTCCAGCCATCATCCGTCTGAGAGTAAATACGAATTCCAACTTTCCCATTTTTATCCGGGTTACGCCAACCAGCAATGACCTGTTGATTTCCTTCACCAAGAACATCCGAAAGCGCCAAAGCATGGCCCTGGCTTAATGAATCGTCCAAAGATACTCTCTGAGGGGCTTCATTTCCAACGCCTGAAGAACTATAGACAACCAATTCATTACCGTGCAATGGTTCTATCGCGGCAATAACTCCTTGCTGCTGATTTTCACGATAGGCTCGAACTTCACCGACGCCTCTGGAGAGTGGATTTTTAACCATGTGAACGGATTTCCATGGATTTTCAGAATTTCCATTATCAATATATCGAATGCCCTTTATTCCCTCTTTCCCACCAAGAATAATAACTTCTTCGCCAGTTTCTTTACTAAAAGGAATTAAATCAAAATTGTGAGTAATATGGAAAGTTGCATCAACCAGTTCCGTGTCCCATTTACCTTCTTCAGGTTTTTCTCCAGGAACGTAGGCCAAAAGTCTTACCGGCTCCCCTTCACCTCCCTTATTTCCTCTACCGTGAAGTGGAAGAACCAGTAATCGGTATTCTGGCGATACGGCTTCGTTATCACTTTCTGGCTTCTTATTAATTTTCATCCAATGCATACGGTGCACGGTCGGGTCATGAGTCGTCATCTTAACTGACTTCCACGGACCTGTTGGATCTTCAGGACGAATTAAAAAATGAACAGAACCCGATTTAGTAGCATCATTAGTTTCACCCGGATTCCAGTTGGCACCCACTGCGACCTCTACTTTTCCATCACCATCGATATCTCTTGCAGCAATACAGACATTATCTAAAAAACGCGTCACTACCCGAGGGTTAAGATTCTCTGCCATCACAAACCTTTTCCAGTCACCGTTACGATACCAAGCAACCTGGGATTTGTCGGCAAGGAGAATATCAGGCTTTTTATCTCCGTCCACATCACCGATTGCTAGCCCATATCCAATAGAAATCTCATCATCAATGACTTGCCTTTCAAAACTGAGTTCTGCTGATAAAACACTGGCTAATGAGAGAAAAAAAGCCAAAAAAACCAGATGAAATAAAGAACTAATTATGGACATATTTAATACAATATAAAAAGTTACTCCTTCTGTTAAGTTTAAAAGCAAATAACCCTAAAAAGATTTAAGAATCGATTCATGGACACTGGAGTTTTAGTCTGTTATTAAGCCTAATAAATGAACCGCTACCTTTTCATATTTATTATAACTCCCCTACTATTGGGAGGTTGTAATTCATTGCCATTAGGTAAATCAAAGGAAGGGCATGACATTACCTTCCCGGACTCATGGTCAATTACCTCGAAAAATTACAGCGGGAAAGTCAAAAGTCAGTGGTTGAAAGGGCTTGGAGATAAAAGAGTTTTAAAAGTTACCGAGGAAGCTCTCAAGAATAATTACGATCTACAGGCTTCAGCGCTTCTTCTTGAAACTGCAAAAGAAGGAACCATCATCGGTCGGGCCGCACGTTTTCCTTCTATAAATCTTAGCGGTTCTGGAAGTCGATCAAGGGGCAATGAAACCCCGGCAGAATATAATTCGAATTATGGTCTCTCCTTAGCAGCGTCCTGGGAGCTCGATTTATGGGGAAGACTAAAAAATCTTGATAAAGCGAGTCGCGAAAATCTTATACAAACCCAGGCTGATTACAAAGCGGCTAAACTTTCGTTGGTAGCCAATACTGCGAAGTCATGGTTTAATTTAATTACCGCTCAACAGTTACTCGACTTGGCTGAGAAAACACGAGACAGCTACATCGCAAATGCTCGCATCATTGAGCGAAATTATAAAGCGGGCGATCAAACTGCCAGTCCGTTAGCAGTACAATTCGCAAGAAATAATGTGGCTTCAGCAGAACGCAATCTGATTAATCAAAAACTCTCAAAAGAAGAAGCTGCGAGGTCGCTTGAGCTTCTTCTTGGCAGGTATCCAGGTGGACTCATCACCAGCGGAAACGAATTACCAGTACTCAAAACTAGTGTTCCTTCAGGAATTCCATCAGAACTTCTAATGAGAAGACCAGACCTTGTCGCATCTGCGGCAGCGGTTCGTGCCTCGGCTCAGAGAGCCGAAGCATCTTTGAAGGATCTTTTGCCTTCCTTCTCACTCACCGGAAGAGGATCTAATGCGAGCAGAAAACTTGACCAGTACATCCTTGACCCTGAAACGATTGTTTGGAGCACTGCAACTTCTTTAGCTCAATCTATTTTCAGAGCAGGTGCCCAACGGGCAAGTGCAAGAATTTCATTACAGCAAAATGAAAGGACAATAAGGAGATTTTCATCGGAAATTCTTCGTGCCTTTAGAGAAGTCGAATCTGCACTAGCAACCGAGAAGTCATTGGCCGAACAAAATAAGTACCTTTCCACAGAACTCAGACAGGCCGAACTGGCAGAGAAACAGGCAATGCGTGACTACTCGGAGGGGCTCATACGAATCATCTCAGTCCTAGAAGCACAACGCAGAGCCGTGGCCTCAAGAAGGGCCATGATATTTCTCAAAAATCAGAGAATACAAAACAGAATTGATTTGCACCTAGCCTTAGGTGGAAACTTTGATTAAAGCTTCTTAACCATCAATTTTCTGACTGAAAATTTCTGACCATGGTCCTGAATAGCGATCTTACCACTATCGGCAAATTTTTTGCCTTTTGGCTTTTTGGCCGCAACATCAAGTTTATCCTGAACGGTCTTGCCATTTAATATCACTGTAAGCTTACCGTCTTTCATCATGACCTTCATTCTGTTCCATTCACCGGCAGGTTTAGACGCATTGGTCAAAGGGCCCGCGGTTTTAATAACACCACCCAAGTCATGCTGACCGAGCTTTTCCTTGCCATAACAATCTAAGATCTGCACCTCAAAGCCATGAGCAGTCGCATCTGACTCGTCATATATTCTAAAGTAGAGGCCTGAATTTCCTCCCTTGCCGTGCTTGTATTCAAAATCAAACATGAAGTCCTTATAGTCTTCGGTTAGCCAGAGATAAGAACCGTATCGAGTCCAGCCCTTTTCACCAGGCCTTGGGTCAAGAAAGAGTGACCCATCCTCCTGAGGAATCCAATTTCCTTCCGTCTTAACTGACATGCCTTTTCCAGTAAAGGTTGTCCATTTACCATCTTTTTTGACAGTTGGTTTATTCTTACCATCAAAAACAGAAGCAAATCCTTCCTCGGCTGAGGAGTTAAGGATGAAAGAACCAAGAATAAGAGATGAGAGAATGATTTTTTTCATGGTTAGGTTTTTAACACATTGAATCGCAAACGGAAACATTTTAATTTGTAATAATAGTCAATATTATAGAAAAATTATTGTAAATTTGCTTTGGTTAATTGATCAAAGGATCATATTGAAGACTTGAATTCGAATTCAAAATGACAGGCTCACAGATCATAGAACAGTTAAAATCAGTTGTAGGTCACAAGGGGGTTCTCAGTTCAAAATCTAAAACCGCCTACTTTCGGAGTGGCTTCCGCTCCGGCTTTGGAGGAGCGGTCGGTGTTGTTTTTCCGAAATCGTTGATCGAATTATGGAAAACACTAAAGGTGTGTGTCGATGCCAATTGCGCCATCATAATGCAAGCGACCAAAACAGGGCTTACCGAAGGATCAAGTCCTAGCGGTTTTGATTATGACAGAGAAGTGGTCATTATCAATATCACTAGAATCAAAAAAATAATTCTTTTAGATGACGGAAAACAAGTTATCGCCTTTCCAGGTTCCACACTTCACGAACTAGAGGGTGAGCTCTCAAGCATTAAACGTGCACCCCATTCTGTCATCGGCTCAACCACTATAGGTGCGACTATCGTCGGCGGGATCGCAAACAATGCCGGCGGAGCGCTTTGTAAGCGCGGCTCCTCTTATACTGAATTGTCGTTGTATGCCAGAGTCAACGAAGAAGGGAATCTAGAATTAATCAATCATCTAGGCATTAAAAATCTAGGTGAAACACCTGAAGAAATTTTCGAGAACCTTGAAAAAGGATCCTTTTCTAAAGAAGATATTGTAGGAATGGATAGAGCCGCATCTGACAGAGAATACCAAAACCGAATTAGAAATATCGATGCTAAAATTCCAAACCGCTACAACGCTGATCCGAATAGACTTTATGAAGTAAGTGGTAGTGCAGGCAAGGTCGTTGCCTTCGCTGTACGTGTTGACACGTACCCAATGCCAAAAGAAAAAAAAGTCTTCTATCTTGGTACTAATAATTCAAATGACTTAAGTAAATTAAGAAAAGAAATCCTCAAAAATTTCTCTGAGCTTCCTGAAATGTGTGAATACATGAACAGAGAAATATTCGATACCGCAAAAAAATACGGGAAGGATGTTTTTTTATCAATTAAACACATCGGCACCAAACGCCTCCCAAAGCTCTATGCAATCAAATCGAATATGGAATATTATCTTAATAAAATTCCTCTAGTTCCTAAATTTTTGCCGGATCAGATTTTATACTATCTCAGTCGTTTGTTCCCAGAGCACTTGCCTAAGCGACTCATTGATTACCGTAACCAATACGAACATTATCTCATTCTTCATATGAGTGATGAAGGTATAGAAGAGGCTCGAAAATACCTCGAAAAGGAATGGGGATCGCTAGAAGGCGCTGGGTTTTTTGAATGTAATGAAGATGAACAACAATCTGCATTAATGCATCGGTTTGCTGCGGCAGGTGCAGCGATCCGATATCAAACTATACATCAGCGTAAGACCGAGGAAGTCCTTGCGCTGGACATTGCCCTACTAGGTAATGATACTGAATGGATGGAAAAAATTCCTGATGATATTAAAGAAGACCTTGATCTTTCCCTCTACTATGGACATTTCATGTGTCACGTTTTTCACCATGATTACATCCTAAAAAAGGGAACAAACATCAAGGCTGTTAAAGAAAAATTACTCAAGCGACTCGATCAAAAATCGGCGAAATATCCAGCCGAGCATAATGTCGGCCATATG
The DNA here is from genome assembly GCA_013911195.1 of Verrucomicrobiales bacterium. Lineage (GTDB taxonomy): Bacteria > Verrucomicrobiota > Verrucomicrobiia > Verrucomicrobiales > DEV007 > EC70. The sequence goes on from JACETS010000033.1 coordinate 13,491, forward strand.
TACAAAGCAGATGAGACCCTACAGAAACACTATCGAGAGCTGGATCCTACCAATACTTTCAATCCAGGAATTGGTTTCACTGACAAAAAAAGTACGCGAAATACCGCTAATTAAACCAAGATATCCTTGATGACGTGTCCATGAATATCAGTGAGTCTAAAATCTCTTCCTTGGTAACGATAGGTCAACTTACGATGGTCAATTCCAAGTAGATGTAAAATGGTCGCATTCAGATCATGAATGTGCATGGTGCCAGGAGTCCATTTATCCTCGCTGGGTTTTGGCCTCATTGGAGTGCCATCAGCGTTGGCGATATTGTATCCATAATCATCTGTTTTACCATAGGTTATACCCGGCTTGACTCCGCCCCCTGCCATCCAGACTGTAAAACAACGAGGATGATGGTCACGGCCATAGTTATCACGCTTGAGCCCACCTTGACTGTATGCCGTCCTACCAAACTCGCCTCCCCAGACTACTAAAGTTTCGTCTAACATTCCTTGGCGTTTAAGATCTTTAATTAATGCTGCACTTCCTCGATCAATATCTTTGCACTGAGACTCATGTTCCCTTGGCAAATTTCCGTGAGCATCCCAACCACGATGAAAAATCTGAATGTTTCTTACTCCTCTCTGGGCAAGTCTTCTTGCGTTAAGACAGCACGCTGCAAAGCTACCGGGATCTTTAGCTTCCTCTCCATAAAGCTCAAAAGTTTTATCATCTTCCTTTGAAAGGTCCATCAATTCAGGAACCGAGGATTGCATTCTATAGGCCATTTCGTGCTGTTTTATTCGAGAAATGATCTCTGGGTCCGCAAATTTTGAATACTGCTCTTGGTTGAGGAGAGCTAAAGCATCTAACTGAGCTCGGCGGTCTTCTCTGCTGACTCCCTTAGGATTACTAAGAAAAAGCACAGGGTCACCTTGGCTTCTCATAAGTGTTCCTTGGTGTTCTGCTGGCATGAATCCACTACCCCAGAGGCGACCAAAAAGACTTTGTTCTGCAAACTTCGTCTTGGCATGCATGACAACGTATCCAGGAAGATTTTCATTCATTGTACCAAGTCCATAACTAAGCCATGATCCAAGACTAGGTCGGCCAGGAATTTGGCTTCCTGTTTGTATGAAGGTTATCGCAGGGTCGTGGTTAATGGCCTCAGTGAATGTACTATGAACTACACATAAATCTTTGGCTACAGAAGCAGTATGTGGCAATAACTCGCTGACCCAAACACCGTCGGCATTATTCTCCTGTTTGGTAAATTTGTATTTACTGGGACAGACTGGAAACGTTTTTTGACCCGCTGTCATTCCTGTAACCCTTTGTCCATCACGAATATGAGCCGGTAAGTCCTGACCAAACATGTCATGCATTTTTGGCTTATAGTCCCAGGTATCATGATGGCTAGGGCCTCCACTCATAAAGAGATAAATGACACGCTTAGCCTTAGGAGCGTGATGGAGTCCACCGTGTTCAGTAGTGACAGACTTATTAACACCGAAACTTTCATCATTAAGCAACTGTGCCATTGCCGCGGTTCCGAGACCAAGTGCAGTGCGTCCGAATAGCTGGCGCCTTGTCAGATTAAGGTCAAATTCATTAAGTGGGTTATTTAGTTGCATGGTAAAATGAATTAATAAATTAAAATTGCCGCATCACTGGCCAAAACAATCGTAGTCAATTGGGTCCAGGCAGCGAGTTCTGTAACAGGTATCTTTTGGTCTCTGGGTGCATCCCCAGAAGAGATTAAAGCCAACGCATCCTCTTCAGAGGATTTATATCGTTCACGCATCGTAGAGACGAGTTTTATGCAGGCCTTTTTTTCATTGGCTGTAGGTTTTCGAGATGAGAGAAGGCCATAGAGAAAGTCTAGTCTTCTTTGATCATCATCAGTAGACTTGATGAGTCTTTCGGCTAGCTTCCTAGACATCTCAACTCTTTGCGTCTCGTTAAGTAGTCCTAATGATTGTAAGGCCGTATTACTTCTAGAACGCATCACACAACTAGATTCTCTGTCGGGAGCATCAAACAGAGTCATCATCGGATGAGGACTTGTGCGTTTCCAATATACGTAAATGCTTCTTTGATAAATTTTTTCACCTTTATCTTGAACATATTTTTTTGTATTACTGGCCGGATGCATAAGCGCTGACCACAAGCCGTCAGGTTGATAGGGCTTAACCCCTTCGCCTCCCATTTTTTCATTAAGAATATCTCCTGCCCAAAGCCCTATGTCTCTGATCACTTCGGCGTCTAAACGGTAAGCTTGCCCGCGAGCTAACAAGCGGTTATCAGGGTCTTTAATATCATTACGAATCTTGGAGTCCTGTTTGAAAGTTTTACTTTGAACCATAAGTTTCAGCATGTGCTTAAGATTCCATCCACTATCCTGAAATTCCACGGCAAGCCAATCGAGTAGCTCAGGATGAGTAGGTTGCTCTCCCTGCAATCCAAAATCCTCAGGAGTCCTTACTAGTCCGTATCCAAAAGTTCTTTGCCATACTCTATTGATAAGTACTCTTGATACTAATGGTTGATCTCTAGAGGTGAGCCACTGCGCTAAGCCTAGACGGTTTTTTGGTGCCCCATCGGGAAGACTACCCATGACTGAGGGAACTCCCGGCTCCAAAGGATCTCCGATCGGCATATTATATTCTCCTCTCTCAAGAACTTTTGTTTCCCTCGGTTTGGCTAGATCCTGAGCCACAAGAGTCGTTGTGAAGGTCTTTTGAAGATCACCTATATCTTTGTTAAGTTTAAGAGATTTGGCGTGTAGACCGTTATCTTTCCAAGGTCCATTTGGATCAGCGATCTGATTGATTTTCGCCGTCTGATCCATTTCTTTCCACTTCTGCAAGCTTTCGATGCCCGAAACCGATTTTGATGAAATGGCATCACTAGCACTCTTAAGAATACTTTTCCTTTCATTTTCCAAAGAGGTCCATCTGACCCAGTCTTGTCCATTTGATGGCGCTTTCAAGACCGGTGCATACTCATATTTGTTTCCATCCATTGCGCCTTCAGAGGTACTATTGAAAAATGCCAACAGTTGATAATACTCGACATGTTCGATCGGATCATATTTGTGGGTATGGCACCGTGCGCAAGTCATTGTTGATCCCAACATCACCGTGCCAAAATTTTCTGTTCTATCAAAATTGTTTTTGGCTTGGAACTCTTTTGGAATAGCGCCTCCCTCAGCCGTGGTAGGGTTCATACGCACAAAGCCAGTTGCCACTCTCTGCTCCAGTGTGGGTTCTGGTAATAAGTCTCCAGCCAACTGCCAGGTAATAAATTTATCAAAGGGTAGATTATCATTAAATGCTTTGATGACCCAGTCTCGGTAAGGAAAAATGCCTCTCCTGTTATCTAAATGAAGTCCGTGCGTATCTCCGTAGCGTACTGCATCTAGCCAGTATCTGGCTTGATGCTCACCATATCGAGGACTCGAAAGCAACCTATCAATATAACGGTCGTAAGAATTAGGATCTTTATCTGCAAGGAATTCTGATAATTGCTGGGGCTCAGGAGGAAGTCCGGTCAAGACTAAAGCTGCACGGCGGGCGAGTACTGAGCGAGGGGCTTCGGAAGAAAGTTTAATTTTTTTGTCTTCCAGATTTTGAGTTACGAACTGATCAATGCTGGTCTTTTCTTTTTCTTTCTTTGGTAACACAAATGCCCAGTGCTTCGCATAATTACCCCCCGACTTTACCCAAGAACTTAAAAGTTCTCTTTCACTTTCGGTCAATTGTTTTTCCGCATCTACAGGCGGCATCGGATCCTCTTTGTCATGAATCCTAAAGATAATCTCACTTTCTTTGAGATCATTAGGATCGATCGCTTTCGTTCCTTCTCGGTCAGCGGTTGCTGCTTGGTATGAGTCTAGTCTGAGCTGTGATGGCTTCTTGGAGTCGGGGCCATGACACGCAAAGCATTTGTTGGAAAGTATTGGTAAAATTTGTCTGGCGAAATCCACCTTGTCAGTCTCCGCCGAATGAGAGGAGTTTATTAAAGAAAGGAATATCGAGATGATGAGAGTTGTATGGAATTTAAAATTCATCTTATGCAGCGGAAAATAAATAAATAACTTTTTACTATTTTATAACCATCCTGAAATAGCGTCGAGAGGCTTAATAAGGATTTTTGTATTTACAGTAATACTTAAATTTAGCC
>JACETS010000034.1 GCA_013911195.1 Verrucomicrobiales bacterium
GTGTATCGCCGGTATTTATCCTGTTTGTAATTTAAGAAGCTACCCTGGGCTTGAAAGAGCTGCGCCTGCCTACAAAATGAGCGCAAGTGAATTGGCTAACAGTTTAAGTGAAAACAATCCAATTAATAGATTGCAAAACCTTGCAAAAGCTGATGTTCCTATATTTCACATTCATGGAAATGTAGACACCGTTGTTCCATTAAAATCAAATTCTGGAATCATTGCGAAAAGATATCAACGTTTCGGTGGAAACATGCAACTGGTTGTTCCTAAAGGTCAGGGGCATAACATGTGGGAAGGCTTCTTTAAATGCGATGAACTTGTAAATTTTATCATTAATTGCGCCAAAGAAAATAAAGTAAACCCACCAAAGGCTAAATTACTTTGGAAAGGAGGTAAATTTACTGAAGGACCATCAGTATCCTCAGATGGTTCAGTGTATTTCTCCGACGTAGGAGCCAATTCAATTTATAAATATAATCCGAAAACCACAAAAGTGACAAACATCCGTCCATCGAGCGGTAGAGCAAATGGAATCATCTTTGATCATATGGAGAGACTAATAGCATGTGAAGGTGCAAATACTGAAGGACGAAGGAGAATTTCAATTACAAAAAAAGATGGTAGTATAATCACTTTGACTGACAACTGGAAAGGCAAACGCCTAAATAGCCCCAATGATTTAGCAATAAATAAAAAAAATAAATTAATCTACTTCACCGATCCTCGCTACGTAGGAAACGAGGAAAGAGAATTAGATTTTGAAGGCATCTTTATGGTTGATTTGAACGGCAAGACGAGCCTTGCAACAAAGGACATTAAAAAACCTAATGGGATATTAGTCTCGGAGGACGGCAAAACGATTTTTGTTGCAGATCATGAAATAATTCCCAATGGATCCAGAAAATTACTTTCCTTTTCAATCGAGCCCAATGGAGAACTTTCCAACAAGAAAGTGCTTCATGATTTTGAAGAGGAAAGAGGGATTGACGGTATGGCACTAAGTCCAAACGGTGATATCTACGCCACCGCTGGAAGTGGAGAACATGCAGGAATCTATGTCTTCAGTCACGAGGGTGATCTACTTAGATTTATTCCTATTCCAGGCGATCCTACTAACTGCACTTTTGGGCGTGGAAAAAATCAATGGACCCTCTACGTCACGGCACAAGCCCCTAGAGATGGAGAAACAAGAACTTACGCTTTATACGAATTAGATTTGATCGAATAAATTATCATCTTCGACCATTGAATTTAACAAGACTATGAAGCACTTCCTTTATGGTCTCATTCTGTTGATAAAAATCGGAACCAAATATTATGACCCAGCCACGGTCTACTTTTCTCCCAAGCAAAATACCTGAATCCACTCCGCCTTGCGCCTGCCCCCAAACTTCCCATGGATCAGATCTTCGATAATAATAACTAGCGTTAACATTTTTTATAAAACCATCGAGTTTAATTCCTGTCTTCTTTCCTTCTTCAGTTAATTCCCAACCAGCGGCAGCAGGGCCTGAGCTTAATCGGCCAAATCCACACTCGTTGAGAAACGACAATGCTTCACCAGTTGGGCTAAGAAAAATAATATTTCCTCCCCTCTTTAGATGACCTCGCATTGTTTCCTGCCAAGTCGGACAACCACGACCCTCCACTTCCATAGATTCTTTCATTTTAGTTCGTCTAAATCCTTCCATTTCTGGAACAAGAAGGACCCTCGAACGCTTGAGGGTCCGAACAAAATCTGGATCGGGCACTTTTGCAAAACTTCTTAACAACTTTCTCTGAGGAATTCTTCCCTCCAAAGAGTTTACAGTTTTCAGATACTCGTCATCCTCATCAGAATAACCTCCCCATACAAGCACTGGAGCAGATGAAGGTAATCCTTCTTGTCCGAAGTTGAGCGATTCCACTGAACCTCGGGGAATAGAGATACCATCTTTACCTAGGGCAGAGATGATAACTTCGTTCTCATTAACTTGTACCTTATCAGCCCATAACATGCCGACTGGAGAGAGAGAGACTAAATTTCTAATTTTAGGTTCAGCTATTTCAACTTTAATTTCTTCAGTTTCGTTGACTTCAATTTTATCATCTTGTGGAAGCTTGTTATTACCGTCCTGTTCAATTTTTATCTCTTGAGCTAACTGCCTTTCAACCTCCTCGAGAGTTTCTTGAGAGGCCGGAAATACAAGGGAATTTACCAATGACAAAGGAACTTCAGAAGAGAGTATTGGACTAGATATTCTCAACCAGTTATCCGAGTCAAGAGAAGGAAGCAACTGACCTGCAATGACTTCTCCTGTCGACAGAGAAGCAATATGTTTTTTGGGAAACTCTGGGAAAGAGTAATCGGGGCTTCCATCCGGAACTTTCTCCCTATCAATTCTAATTATTTCATTAATAGGAAGAGGAATGGATAATTCTGTATTTTTTAGAAACAGAATTAACGATTCCTCATTCAGACTAGTGGGCTCTCCAATCAACTCTGAACCATCACGTAATAAAACGCGAAAATCATTATCACCGACAATGATGTCTTCAACTCCATTCGGAATAATATTTCTTGTAACTGACGTCACCTGATTCATTGGAATATTGATTATTTCATTAGCTCCAATTGTCGGTAGCAGAGATAGGTATTTGTTATTAATTTCAAGCAACTCACCTGATATAGAAATTTCAACAAGGACAGGAGCATTAATATCATCCTCCTCTTTTTTATCTAGATTTGAATCATCCTTATCTTTAAGAAGTGGAACAACTTTATCCTCTACCTGTTTTTTAAGATCTTTTATTCTATCAATCAGACCACCCAATATTTTACCATTCTCTTTATTCCCTTCTTTTTCAGCTGCTTCACGCTCCCTCCTAATTTTTTCCTTTAATTCATCTTTTCGGGATTTAATGAGTTCTTCAGTAGGTTTTTTCTCAATAACAATATCGACTTTCCATTGATTAATTCTCTCTTCTGAATACAACTCCAAAGACAAGATTCCTTGAAAAAAAACCGCACACAAAGTAACCAGAGCTAAATTAACTTTTTTAATGAACATGCAATGTCGTTATCGGAGTTTTTAGCCAAACCTTTATCGCATAGCCACCTGGTGTGTATTCAGCGAGTCCCTTTTCAGTACCAATTAAAGTATTCCCGTTAGGCAATTTAACTGATGAAGTAATTGTTTTAACACCTCGAGGTTGAATACTGGAGATTACCTCTTTTCCATCGGGAGAGAATTCAACAAGTTCAACCTCAGCAATTATCTCCTCAGTATCCGTTTTCTTTTTTTCAAGATCTAAAACAACAGACAAATTACCATTTTGATATCGATAAGCACTTTTTGGTTTATTGAGCCCATCAAGACTCCAAATAAGTTCACCATTTGAATTATACTCAGCAACCTTTCCTTCATCAGCATGTGCACATAAAAACCGATCCTGACTTAAACCGTGGAAACCGTTTACAGGAGATGAAAACTCCCATGTTTTTAATGTTCTTCCTAAAATATCCATGATGGTTGCTTTTGATCCAGAAGTAGAAACAATCTGGCCATTTTCAAGAAGGGCTGCACCTGAACTTACAGACATACCATTAACACTCCACAACGGAGTTCCATCAAATGAAAACACTGAAATTGAACCCCCTAGTTTTGGTCCTCCGCTTACGACAATATTTCCAGAAAAATAATCAAAAGTAAGCTGACCACTTGTCGAACCAGACAAGGATGATACTAGGGCATCATTTTCACTCTTTGTACCACTAGTTGTAAATAGATTATATTTCCCCCCCTTACTGGATCCTTTACCAACGATCACTCGATAACTTTCTGAAGCTTTTACTCGAGACCAATCAGCTTTGGCCTGATTGAAATCTTTTTCTTTTATATGCTTCCTCCACAAAAGAATGGATCTTTGTCTAAGTTCGTTTGAATCATAGGCTGCAAACCCAAAATCTTTTTTGAAAAATAATTTCAAAAGACGAGCAGACTCGTGTCTCACATTTAAGTCAGCTGAATTAAGTGAATCTATCAAACCTTCAATATTAAAATTGTCAGAGTAAAGCATTTTACCTCTTAAATTTGCGAATATTACCAAGGGTTCATTTGCTTCAATACCTTTTCCCATCGAACCAAGCACAAAAGCACTTATCTGCCGCCTAGATGGAGATGAATTTTCTAACTCCTTAATTAATTTAGAAACATCATCTTTGGAAGCGCAACGAACAGCGGCACTTTCCATAGCCCTAAACAATTTTCGATATATTTTTGGATCAAAAGTTGAACTAGTCACCAACAAGGAATCAAGATCTAGATTTTTAAAATCAACTAAATCACTACCTAAAACATGATAAAGGACATCAGTATATCGTTTTTTAGAACGGACATTTAATATTGCCTGAATCCTTCTGGACATCTCAATACTGAGTTCCTCATCTAAATTAACCAGTAAATGACCAATTGGAGATTCATGCATAGCAAGCTTCTTTGAAGCTTCATTTCTTTTTCTGAAATCATCACTGTCGAGGTCAATAATCAGCTGGGAAACCTCATCAAGCTGATTCTGACTAAACAAAAGAGACTTAATGTTTTCGATAAATGAATCCGAAAGAGGATCAAAGCCGATGTCCCTGAGAATAGAATCGCCTACATCTAAATTATCCTCTTCATCATTTTCAGACTCCCCATCAGAGTTCTTTTCTTCAACAACTTCCTTTTCTTTCTGGGCCGACAACTCAAATGAAGGATAAAAAGTAATGGCCAGGGCCAAAACAAAAAAACGCCAAAGTGTCAGGTTTGAATTAATCAAGAAAACGAAGATAACTTAATAAGTCGATGCTATCAAGGAATCCTGTTATGGCTCAATCCAGAAAATCGGCCAGGTTGGTTAATTCTAAAGTTTTTGGTGAAAACCTATTCAGAAGACGATTTTCTAGCCTTTTTGATTAGGCTGCTCACAGTAGAACTTGGCTTCGCTCCGTCTCCGATCCATTTATCAACTTTTTCGAGATCAATTTTATATGAGTCCTCTTGCATTGGATTATAATTTCCTACCTGCTCAATGAATCGGCCGTCGCGAGGTGAACGCGAATCAGCTACGACTACTTTATAATAAGGGCGGTCTTTGGATCCTTCTCTTCTTAAACGTATGACAACAGCCATGATTTTTTCTAATTTATACTGAATACTTTATTTAGCACTCTATAAGGGGCGCTTAATTTGACCCTTTTTCATGAATTGCCAAGAAATATTTCAACTACTTTTAACTTTAAAATTTCATCCCTTTAGGAAAATTGCCCCCTAAATCGCCAAGATCCATGCCTGGACCGCCGAATTGAGACAGCATTTTCTTCATTTTCCCCTTACTTTTCATCATTTTCCTCATCTGTCCGAACTGTTTAAGGAACTGATTAACTTGGGTTATACTATTTCCACTTCCTTTAGCAATTCTTAACCGTCTTTTACCATTTAGTATTTCTGGCCTCTCTCGCTCCTTAAGAGTCATGGATAAAACAATTGCTTCGATTCTTTTAAGCTTTTTATCATCCATTGCCCCTGCCAAACCTTTGAGCTTAGAAGCCCCTGGAATCATTCCCAGGATTCCCTCCAAAGGCCCCATCTTCTGCATCATCTTCATCTGGGCAAGAAAATCGTTGAAATCGAAAGTGGATTTTTTCATCCTCTCAGCCATTCGCATAGCATCTTTTTCATCGATTGCCTCTGCTGCTTTCTCAACCAAACCAACGACATCTCCCATCCCAAGAATTCTTTCAGCTAATCTAGATGGAACAAAAACATCTAGATTCTCCAATTTTTCGCCTTCACCAATATACTTAATCGGCTTACCTGTCACGGAGCGCATTGAAAGAGCTGCTCCACCTCTTGCATCACCGTCTAGCTTAGTTAAAACAATTCCAGTCAATCCTACTGCTTCATCAAAATGAGTAGCCACGCTGACTGACTGCTGTCCAGTCGCTGCATCTGCCACCAGTAAAGTTTCCTTTGGCTTCAAAAATTCACATAAATTTTTCAGCTCCTTGATCAACTCGTGATCTATCTCTTGGCGACCAGCTGTATCAAAAATAAGAACATTGCCGGACTGCGTCTCGGCCCATGAGATCGCTTTCTTAGCCACTTTCACCACATCCTTTTCTCCAGTATCAGCACGATAAACAGGAACATCAATTTCCTTAGCAAGCGTTGCTAATTGCTCAACGGCTGCAGGACGATACAAATCACATGCAACTAATATAGGCTTACGCCCTTCCTTCTTTAGCCTTAAAGCCAGTTTCCCGGAAGTCGTTGTCTTACCGGCTCCGTTCAAGCCGCACATTACAATCCTTGCGGGTGGATTGAGATCTAAAGGAGCAGCATCACCTCCTAGCAAATCGACTAAAGCATCCTGAAATACTTTAACGACCTGTTGTCCCGGAGTAATACTTTTTAAAACCTTCTCCCCTAGTGCCTCTTCTTTGACCTTTGCGATAAATTCCTTCGCAACCGAAAAATCAACGTCTGCCTCTAAAAGAGACATACGAATTTCACGCATTGCGTCAGAAATGTTTTTTTCAGATATCTTTCCTTGCCCTTTGAGCTTCTTAAATACGCCTTCTAGGCCATCTGATAATTGTGAAAACATTTAATTAGTGTCGGCTTTTCAGGGGAAGATGCAAGAGCATCCGGTAATTCAATAAAATACTACTTAGTGACTTTAATATTAAGGTCAGATGCAGCCTTTTTTATAACGTTGCCAATATAGTTTTCCCCGTAAGCTCCAATCTTTGCAGAATCTCCTATTTTTGCAATTCGCGTCACAGCGTCTTTGGCACTTTCATCCATATGATCAAGAACATTCATTGCTCTTAATCGATGAAATTGATTTTTTTCTGACAGTATCTTTTCAAGAACTGGCACCGCTTTTTCAGACTCACCTATATTAAAAAGAGCGTGAGCCGAAGCTGTCCTGACATCTGGGGAGGTATCTTTTAATAAATTAAGTAAATCCTTTTTTAAAGTTTTGGATTCTTTCCCAACAATAATACATCCAGTAGCTGCCCAATAACGAATGGCTGAATCTTTATGACCCATCATTTCTTTGAGTTTAGAAAGAGACGCTTGATCGGCTTTAGTCGCAAAGTCTGCAGCTTTCTTGATTTTTGCTAATGGATATTTCGAATTATTTTTACCTAACTCGTAGGGGGTTAATTTACCTCGCCGCTCATGCATTTCACCTTCGGGTAAAAATCCTAGGTCTCTAATTTCCATCTGCCATCTATGGAGCTCAGCTGCCAAACGCTCTCGGTGAGAAGCGTGAGATTGACTATTAGCAAGATTATTGACCTCATGAGGATCTTTAAGCGTATCATAAAATTCTACAGGAGGCTTGGTCTTCCAAAAAGCACTTTGGATGTCATTAAGTTTACCTTGATCAAACATTTCTTTCCAAATTCTAGTCGTATCCGTTTGAAACATATATGCAATAAACTGACCATATATTTGATGAGGATTATAATTTCTTATATACTTATATCTTTTATCTCTCACCGCACGAACCATATCATAGCGCTCATCCATTCTTCCTCGAAAAGCATGAATAAATTCCCGAGGCTTTTCAGAATGCATACCCAGGAAAGCTTTGCCGTGCATGTTTTTTGGAGGATCAATTCCTGCCAAACTGAGCGCTGTAGGACCGAGATCCACAAAACTAACAAGCCTGTCTGTTTTTGCACCTGGCTGCACCTCACGTAATTCTTTCCATTTTTCTGGAATACGCACTAAAAGAGGGATATGAATGCCTGAATCCCAAAGCCATCTTTTATGCCTAGGCATACCAGAACCATGGTCTCCATAATAAAAGACAATCGTATTTTCAGTCAAACCGGCCTCGTCCAATTCTTTCAAGGTCTTGGCTACTAATCCATCAAGCTTAGTAATGTTTGCGTGATACTGAGCCCAATCCCTTTTGGTTTCACGAATATTAGGGTGATACGGTGGTATAGAGGCATCTTTAATTTTGTGATGAGGAAAGGATTTTTCTCTTAGTCTGATTTTACTTTCATGAGAAATGGTATGATTAAAAATTGCAAAAAATGGCTTTCCTTTGGGCGCGTTTTTCCAATGCGCTTTCCTACCAGATTCATCCCATGCCCCCTGAGGCTTAACGAGGTTATAATCTTCCTTGGAATTATTCGTACAGTAGTACCCTGCACCTCTCAAATGATGGGAATAAAATTTAATTCCACTTGGCAGTTCAGCTCGACTCCTCATATGCTGACTGCCTAATGAAGGTGGGTACATCCCAGTAATAATTGTTGATCGAGCAGGAGCACATACTCCCGCAGTGGCGAATGCATTAGTGTATATGGCACTTTCTTCAGCCAAATTGTCCAATGCTGGAGTGTGAGCATAATCCACTCCATAGGCCCCAAGGTCTGGGCCATTATCCTCACTAGTAATCCAAAGAATATTAGGTCTCTGATCAGCTAACAGGGCTGAGTTTAGAAAAAGAAATGATAAGATTAAGGTAATTTTATTTTTCACCCTCTCAGATTAGACCATTGAGCCCAGTTGTCGAATCAAGAGAAAAAAAACCGGTGACCTCCCTTCGGAAGATCACCGGATAACTGCTTAGCCGCCGGGGGAAACGGCACGCTTTTATTTAGGGTGTTTCAACATTATTCTAATATCCGGCAGAGATAGCAGTTCTATAAAAGAAACTATCATCACTACCGACGCTATTAATACGCAGGATTAATGTGCTTGTTCCGTCGCCGTTATCAGTATTTGAATCTACACTGTAATCAGTTCCCTCTGTCAAAGATCTCCATTCACGTACATTTGTGCTGGACTGATGATCAACGACCAAATCAGGATCATTAGTTAACGTCATCTGAATAAGCATGTCATCTCCATCGACTACCTGCTTAGGAAGATTAGGGCCGATGGCTGGGGCAGTCACATCGATATTGAATGCGTAAGAGAATATATCAGCGTATCCGTCTCCATTAGTATCCGAATCGATGGCTGCTTGATTTTGATTTTCATCAAGAAATCTCAATGACCATGCAGCGAAGCGTTTTTCAATGTTATCCTCAACTTCCTCCTCAGGTTGGGAATAAATTGAAACTCTAGGGGATTCTGTTGGGTCAGCGATGTCAACTTCACCTTCAAGTTGAACTGAAATGAAGTCGGCTAATATTTGCTGTTCTCCGATCTCTGTTATAAAGCTAGGTCTTTCAGGGTCTGTTGAAATCGCACCAAGGGCAGCATATCCATCACCTCCTGTAAGAAGGAAATTATTGGTGGCAAGACCAAATGTTCTTAAAGGATCGCCAACAAATTCAAAATCCAACACAATCTGATCATCGCCAACCCTAAGGTTACGAATTCTAGAAGGCTGCGTCATGACTTTTTGATTTTCGACACCTGGTTGCTCAGGGTCAAACTCAACTGTCATTCCTGCAACTTGCGGAAACCGACCATCAAACGCTGGATAACGGCTAACACCATTTTCCATAGTAGCAAGAAGCTCCTGAGCACTTAACTCGACGAGTGCTAAAGTGTTATCAAAAGCAAGAGCAGCGTTAATGGCTAGTCGACTAATGCTAGGTCCGAGGATATCTGATCGAATACCTCCACCATTTTTAAGAGCCACATCAACTGAAAAACCAACCTCATTATTGGCTGCAAATTCATTGGCATACCAAAGGGTGGAATCTGCGGCAAGTCTTCCAAGATTTGTTTCTCTGGCACGGACATTTTCTCTCGTTCCGTTAAGTGGAGAGACTGTCGTTCCAGAAAATTCGAATAAACTTGAAATGAGAGGTGTGCTTTGGATTGACTCCCATATTTGGATCGTTCTTTCATTTGGAGAAATAGGTCTGTTATAGAGCTGGTTGACAGGATTTCCTTCAGAATCAGAACCAACTACATTCGCTAACAACTCAAGGGCTTCGTCTGTGGTGGCTATTTGACCAGAACGATCATCAACACTCGTGATGATTCCTCTGTAATCGAAACTAACCATCAAATTACCAACATAGCCGTACAGCTGCTGGGTATTTACTGCTAAAACAGTATTCCCATCAACGTCAGCTAATCTTGCAGGGTATTCACCGTCAGGCTCATCACCTTCACGAAGGAAGTTGAAAGGCCCATTTGAATTTCCACTAATGAATCCCGTTCCTCCCGCAACAACGATGATGTCAATGCCTCTCATTTCAGAAGCAAATAATGGATCATTAGTAAAGTCCTGCTCATGATCTAAAAGAATGATTTTATTTATTCCCTGAGATTCTAGCAGGTCAACTTGCTCAAGCACCATAGGAAGGGCCGACTCTAAAGGCTGGTTACTTTCTGGGTCACGACCTCCTACGAAGTCAAGTCCTGGCATTGTTGTGGCTGGATCTGAAATCACATTGAAGAATTCTGCAGGAGCCCTACCAATGAGACCGATTCTTTCACCGCCAACTTCAATGTAAGAACTTCTTGCAACCTTTCCTGCATTTTCCTCAACGCTGGCTCCATCAACACCCATTTCAATAGCAGGGGTACCTTCCTCAAGTTCTACATTCGAGAAATCAAGATTAACGGCAAGCATTGGATAATTTGCTGTTGATAACATGTGAGCAAACTCATTAATACCACCATCGAATTCGTGATTACCAATGCCATTAGCATTGAGTCCCATTGCGTTGTACAAAGCAATATCAGCGAGACCGGGTTGACCAAATTCCTCAACCTCGGCTGAGGCCTGATAGAATGAATTCGGTAATGTGTGGTCTCCAGCGGTAAGATAAATGGTATTCATCCTTTCGCGTGCACCGAGCAATTTAAGCCCCTCAATCACCGCGCCGTAACCAAGGACTCTTTCCTCACCTGTGTTTGGATCCTGGAAGTATGACTCATTATCAGAGCTATGGATCAACTGTAGCTGAAAGTCATTAGGCTTGGCGGGAACTTTAATCTCATATAGAGTAGTAGTTCCACTTATCTCGTTGGCGACAATGAGTGTAGGAACGCCAGTCGGTGATTCCTCAGCAGGGACAAATTTTAAGCCCTCAGGACCAAGGTCTCGGGCTGCAGGAAAATCATCCTCAGCATCAACATTATAATTACGATTATTAATGTAGTCGATAAATACTGGCTCCCAAGGGAAAGTCACGTCATATATCATGACTCCACCCATTCTTTCAAGGGCAACGAATGCCCAAAAGCTTTCATTAATTTCTGCAATGACTACAGCCTCTGGCTCTGGCCCCTTATCATCAGATCTTCCATCTCCCTCATTTTCATCATTCGTACTGTTAAAGAATTCAGGGAACCGTTCTAGAGTAATTCTCTCAAGCTGATCTCCAGAATCCCATACAAGATTACCCTGCATGTCCCAGATCGAAAATGATCTCCCGCCATAAGAATAAATCTGATCTATATCCCCATCACCATCATAGTCACCCATTGTGGTAGTGGTCTTCAATCGACCAAGATTACTGCTACTGCGAATTTCATCAGCATTCGGGTAAGCGATTGGATCGAGATCTGGATTTCCATCTGTTCCGTCAAAATCTCTGACACGAACTTCCTCAGACCAACCATCGTAATCTCTAGAATCACCTTCATTGGCGCTGACAATGTAAGTTTGCCCATGAACGGTATACGTGGTTATTCCGTCAGGCATATACATTCCGAGAACCTCAGGATGCGGGCGAATGTCTCCAAGAATTCCATCTCTATTAGAAGCATCAAATCCATTTCCTTCTAGAGAATGATCTTTAAAACCTAAAGGAAAGAGATCTGAAATTACCGGAACCTCTCCTGTAAGATCAACAATCGCCATTGCATTATTTTCCTGAAGAACTACAACTGCTTGCGTACCATCAGAAGTCACAGTCACAAATTCTGGCTCAAGATCCTCAGCTATAGTTGAATCACGAACATAGTTTCCATCTGCGTCGTGAATCTGACCAAAAATACGGATACCACTTCTCTCAAGGGCACCTTGCATAAAGAATGGGAGAGTATCTAGGGCACTGAAATCTAGTGTAATAACATCATCATTGGTAATGTCATCTACGTCACTGACATATCCAGCGTTAAGGTCAATGACTGAGATGGATCCATAAGGATCTACATCATAATCATCCGAAGGCTCACCTTCATTCGCAGTAACAACTTTTGTTCCATCAGGAGTAAATGCAATAGAATCAGGTAATGCGCCAACCTCAACTTGTGCAAGAAGACGTCCAAATAATGTATCAAAAAATGCAACTGTTCCATTGGCCTGCTTATTATCAGCATTTTCAAGAGCAACGGCTAGTACACCATTACCAATGGCAAGACTGTTTGGAAAACCTCCGTAAGTTTGTTCGAGCTCTATACTGTAAAGAAGAGGCATTTCTGGTCTAACAGTGGCATCAAAAACATCAACTTGACCATTCTCTGCGTTGACTACAAAAATTCTCTTAGTGAAATGATCATATTCAACAATTTCTGCAGCAGACTCATCAAAACCACCAGCAGCTGTTGTGGTAACTAGGGTAGAGTAGCGATAGACTGACACTCTCGGATTTGCTGGAGGATCTTCGACATTAACATTTCCACCAAGTGGTCCAGTGATATAATCAACTAAGATCTGCTGTTCGCCGATTGTTGTTTCATATACAGAACGCGTTTCATCATCTCTAATATTTCTAAGTGAACGGTATCCATCGCCTCCGCCAAGAAGAAAGTTGTTTGTTGCTAGAACAAATGTTTCTGTCGGGTCTGCAACAAATTGGAAATCCTGAACAATCGGAACGTCTGTTCCATCAGCACGGTGAACGGTTAGATTGCCAACTCTTTGGGGCGAAGTCATCGAAATTTGATTCTCAATTGGTGATCGATCACGGCTAAATTCAAGAGTCATTCCTGCAACTTGCGGAAAACGACCATCAAAGAGTGGAAAACGACTTACGGCGTTCTCCATGGTTGCGAGAAGCTCTGCGGCATTGATTTGAAGAATAGAAAGTCTGTTGTTGAATGCTAATGCACTATCACTTGAAAGCTTGTTAATGTTCGGAGAATTGACCGTAGCTCTAATCCCTCCACCATTCTTTAAGGCAACATCAACTTGCCATGGTGCATTGATACTGTTCAAGTATTGCTGAGCCCCCCAAATTGTCGAGTCTGCAACGACTCTTCCAAGATTGGTTTCACGGAATCTGATCTGATTTCTTTCACCATTCAGTGTCGATTCGGTGGTGGCATAAACCGCAATATTATTAGTATAAGATTCAGTTTCCTGAATTAGACTCCAAATAGTTTGCACTTCCTCGGAGGCTTCCAAAGTTTCAACTCCAATCTCTGAGGCCATGGCAGCAACTGCTTCAGCGGTTGTTGCAATTGGTCCAGATCTTGAATCCACATTATCAATGATTCCATTTTCGTCGAACCCAACAATCAAATTTCCGACATATCTGTATAATTGCTCAGTATTGACAGCAAGGACTGGATTACCATCAGCATCCGTCAATCTAGTTGGATAATCTGCATCAGGAGTATCACCCTCACGGATGAGATTGAATGGGCCATTGGCCTCTTGACCACTGATAAAACCAGTTCCTCCAGCTACCACAATTATATCAATTCCACTCATTTCTGAGGCAAATAATGGATCCCCAGTAAAGTCCTGCTCATGATCAAGAAGAATAATCTTATTAACGCCTTGCGCTTGGAGAACTTGGACCTGCTCCAGAACCATTGGCAGTGCAGATTGAAGAGGCTGGTTTGTTTCTGGATCACGTCCACCAAAGAAGTCAAGTCCTGGTAATGTCACAGAAGGTTCAGCAACAACGTTAAAAAATTCCGCGGGAGAACGTCCAATCAATCCGATTTTTTCTCCGTTTATTTCGATGTATGCACTTTTACAAACTTTGCCAGCGTTTTCAGTTACACTCGCACCATCAACACCGATCTCGATCGGGGAAGTCCCCTCAGAAAGCTGAACGCTAGAGAAGTCCAGATTTGCAGAAATCATCGGATAATTTGCAGTGGCAAGCATATTTGCAAAATCGTCAATACCTCCATCGAATTCATGGTTACCTAAACCATTAGCATTAAGACCCATCGCATTATAGAAAGCGATATCAGCAAGGCCTGGACTTCCAAACCTTTCAATTTCAGAAGAAGCCTGATATAGCGGCCCAGGAAGAGTATGATCGCCTGAAGTCACATAAATTGAAGAAATGCTCTCAGAAGAGGCTAAAGAATTGAGGCCTTCAATAAGAGCCCCATAATTGAGAATCTTCTCCTCAAGAGAATTAGGATTTGGGTTCTGAAAAGCAGACTCATTATCAGAGCTGTGAAGTATCTGAAGTCTAAAAGCACTCTGAGGTTCAGGTTCCTCTTCAACGGGATCCTCTTCAACGGGATCCTCTTCAACGGGATCCTCTTCAGCGGGATCCTCTTCAGCGGGCTCTTCGGGAGTCTCGCTATCTGCAAAGACAACCTCCGATGTGATAAGTGAGAAACTAATTAAAAGTAATAATAAATTACTTAATAGCAATAATATCTTTTTTTTCATTATTTACGATTTTTGATGAGTATTAAAAATCTCCTTTTATTGAAAAACGGAGCGATATCATTAATGGCGCAAACCCATAATTAGATCGTGAAAAAAAATCTTACGTTATGTGACCTATAGGTGACTTTTAAATCACTCATGTGTCTTTTTGATCACATGTGTGACAATGGCATGACGTTTATTACGAAACCTAAACAAACCAGCTCAATATCGAAACAATTAATAATAAATTCAGTCTGAAATAATATTTTAAGTAATCCAGAGAACTTTTTTTATAAGAAACTCCATCAACATTCCGTATATTTCTGATTGTAACGTTGCCATCCATTTTTCAGGATTAGGAGACATATCCATATCACCATCTTCATCAGGCAAATCATACCTGTGATGTATAACTATTCTGGCCTGATTCAATGCACTGCACCAATGATTGGCGTGCGCAGTTGGGATGATAAATTGATAAAGATTTAGGTCTCCTTCCCTAGTCATGATTGATTTACCAAGATCATCGGCAACAATCTTCAATGCATCTTTAAATTCAACCCTAAGATCAGGCTTAATAAATTCATCCCAATCATTTTCTAAATCAAAAGATTTATCACTATCAAGTTCTGCGTCGGGTGCTATCGGAGATGGATACAATCTATCCAAAGCTCTTTCACACCCATTAGGGTCAGCCGACTCAGGAATTCGTGAGAGCATCAAATGCTCTAACTCTGATACCTTGCTAAGGGTCCAAGTCGAATCGTCATTTTTGATCAGTTCCATCCTTGTGGACGCTAATCAATTGGCTCCATAACTGCATAAAGCTGGTGCGACTGGAGCTGCTGAACAAAGAGCTCAGCTTTTTCTCTTTCACCGGTCCATACAACTGCACTGCCTTCATAGTGAACCTTTAGCATTAGCTCCACGGCCTTATCCTCGGAGTAACCAAAAATCCTTCTCAGGATCAGAGTCACAAAACTCATTAGGTTTACAGGGTCGTTAAGAATCATGACCTGCCATGGTTTTGTGACCTGGTCTAAAACATCAACGTCAAGTTGAGGAGATTTCTCAATTTCAACGTTTGATTCCAGAATAAACACAACTTAAAAATTTATGCAGTTAGCTTCAAATCTCCACTATTTTCAGAAAGCATTTTTCCTAGGCAATCGGTGAAATTTGGAAATTCACTATAAAAGAGTTTCTCGCATTCGTGCATATTCTCAAGAGAAAATCTTGTTGTTTTTTGGCCGCAGACCCATTCCATATAACTGTAGGAGATCATACTTTGAAGAAGCGAAATATTGAATGCTGAGCATTGCATGGAAAATGCGGTAGTAAACGTACAATTCGGGTGATTTTTAAGGATTTTCTTCATCAGTTGCATTCCTTTTGCACCTTCCCTAGCATCAAAAACTGCACTCGCTGCTTCAATTAATCTTGATGCAGATTGGTCTTCTAGATTTTTTAGAAACCTCTTATCTTCAACAATTATGGTAGAATAGTCTCCCTCATTTGCTAATGCCGAAATTTTAAGAAAATGAGGAATCAATATTTGTTTAAATCGGCCGTTAAAAAAATCAGCCCAAGACTCCACTCTGTCGTCAAACACAAGCGCATAGTCTAGAGATATACCAATTATAGAATGTCTAATGGCTCTAAACGTTTCATGGCCATCACCATATTCATCTTTATAAATTGTATCCAATTGAAATGATTGATTATTATTAAAATCAAATGTTCTACGGTTTTGATTTTCAAGCAACTGAAGAAACAATGATTTTATAATTAATTAAGAAGCTTTAAGACAAGAATCTAATATCATTTCCTGAAGAGATTTCATTTCTTTAAATTCAGCTCTTGATCCATCTAAATATCCTCCCAAATGAAGCATTCCATGTATAATATAAAGGAGAATTTCATTTTCTAAAGAAACTTGCATCTCTTCTGAATTGGAAAGAGCGGTTTCTGCACTCACTAATATTTCACCGTAATCAAAAGTTATGACATCAGTCGGAGACGGGTCATCCATAAATTCTCCGTGTACTTTTGCAATTTGTTTGTCATCAATAATACTTATTTCTACTGATTTCAGTTCCTTTAACGGAGCACTTTCTTTGGACTCTCTAACACATAGTTGGCACGCCACATCAACTTTTGACTTAACATATTCCAAATCAAAGTTAATTAAATTCTGAGAATTGATGACCGTTAAAATAATTTTTTTACTCATCAATTTTTAAATAACATCAGAATCTATAAAACCGACAACAGACCCTCTACCCTAGGACCCATTTTCATTCGTTCCTGATCTACTCTTATCTTTATTCTTTCTTGACCCATTTAATTCCAATTCGGTTTCATCCTTTGGATAAGTTATCCTATTATGAAACATGCTTCTTAATGTAGTCTTAAAGCTATCAGAGATTAGGGTAATTTCCTTTAAAGTCAGATCACAATCTTTAAGTTGGCCATCCAATATTCTGGAATTAACAATTTCATCGACTAGTTGAGTTATCTTCCCTGGAGTAGGTTTTTGTAGGGTTCGCGATGCACTTTCAATAGCGTCTGCCAAACTAATAATTCCACTTTCTTTGAACTGAGGTAACGGACCAGGATATCGAAAATTGTTTTCTGACACCTCAGGAATATCGTCTTCATTAGCTTCACCATTCTCAACCCTCTCTCTTACCTCATTCTGTTGCTCTAACGCACGATGATAAAAGAATGAAATCATTGAATTCCCATGATGCTGTTCAATGACATCTACGATCTGAGAATTGAGCCTTTTCTTCAAGGCCATGTCGACTCCCTCCTTGACGTGCGCAATAATGACTAGAGCGGACATCGTTGGAGTCAATTCATCATGGGGATTATTCCCATTGTTAATATTCTCTATGAAATATTCAGGCTTATGAAGTTTTCCTATGTCTGTCT
>JACETS010000035.1 GCA_013911195.1 Verrucomicrobiales bacterium
GACAAGCTCGTGATACTCAAAAGCAACTCGAGGGGCAGAGAACTAGAGTCACTCTTCAGGAAAGACAGAGAGCTGAACTTGCTCAGCGTAAGGCCCAAGAAAAAATAAGACAAGCTCGTGACACTCAAAAGAAAATCGAGGAACAAAGAGCCAGAATCACTCTTCAGGAAAGACAGAGAACTGCACTCGCTCAGCGTAAGGCCCAAGAAGAAAAAATAAGACGGACTCGCGCTATTCAATCACAGCAAGCTATAATTAATTCAAAAACTAGAAATCTTTCTAAACCCTTACCTGTTAGACAAGCTTCAAAGTCTCAACCATCCAGCAATTCAAAAAGCTTTTCTAGAAACATCCCTAATAAAGAAACCAGTAGAAGGGTCATTCAAAAACCGACCCCGAAAAAAACTTCTAAAACCTTTTCGAGAAGTATTCAAAAATAAAAACTCAGATAATCTAATTTTTAGCCTGTTTTTTTAATCTCGCCTCCAAATTAAACTTCAACTTATCTTTGTTAGAGTCGTAAGACCCTGAAATTGAATTCAGGCCAGACAAGAATGTATTAATATTGTTATAATCTCTTTCACCTGATTTTTTATTCCCTCTGGAACGCGACAACTCCGCCAGATACTCCTTCTTATTGAGAGAAAAAAACTTAGTTAATTGATTGAAATCTAAATCAAAATTTAATCCACTTTCTGAAGATGGCAGTTCATTGTTTTTAATTTTTTCTATCAATGACAAACTCAGTTTGTAAGACGAACTAAAACAAAATCGGGACCCTATTTGAAAACAATTTGGAGTTTGGGCAATTCCTTCTTGAAGTTGTTTTGAAGAAGCTACTAATAAATTAATACCCTGAACTTGTTCGGTTCTTTTATCCCATTCCAAAGGATCTTCTAAATCAGAAACCTTCAATTCTGACAACATCTCTTCAAAGAAGGCATGCATTTTTTTCTCAACTCCCTCCACTTTTGTTAAATCAACTAAAAAACAAAATCCCGGGAGATTAATTCCGTTCTCATCCTTGCCTGCATCATTGGCAATCGCTGATAAAAAAACTATACTCTTACCTAAATATCCTGAATCAGATTCTTTTGATCCCCCAAAGAGTAATTGGCCCAATTTCCCTTTAATCAGATCTGATCCAGGAATGATTTTAGATTTAAAAAGATCATTGCGTTCACTATACCAATTAGAAAATGGCTGATAAACTGAAATGCCTCCCAGATATCCAGGGATCTTGGGAGGAAGAATAATATCTACTGGAGAATTTTGATTCAGGGCAACTGTTTCCTTAGCTGTATCCACTTGAACTGAAAAATTAAGTTCTTCTCCATCAAAACTTAAAGTTAAACCAGAATATGAACTGACGGTAAGTTGATCGATAACTCCACCTAAGAAAAGAGACAACATTGGATCCTCAATTTTCTCAGGAATACCAAAACGACCATCAATTTTTGAAATCTCTTGAGTATTTAAATAAAGAGAGGCCTGATGTCCATCTCCCATATTTTTTATCATATTATTGTATTTATCATCTTTTGATATGGGGTTGATTATTTTAGCTCCCTCGACTTTAGAACCTTGAAGAGAAACAGTGTCTTTCAAAAGCCTCCTACTAGTAGTGACAATTATCCATTCATCATTTAAAGCAAAATAAGTTGAGTCATTCTTATCCCCTCTGGTTCTGAAAGCATAAACTTCTTTTTCAAAATCACTTTTTGCGATTCTCTTGATTCCCAAACGTAGAAGAGGAGCGAAACGAATGCGGTTCTTAATCCATTTACTTGTTTCTTCTGGCTTAATCAATAGGACAACATTCGGATCATCAGGGTCTTCAGATTCATAGGCCCCTAATCCCATTTTCCCATTTAACAATCTTTCATTAAGTGTCCATATGTCTTTAGCTAGGAAAAGCTCCAGAAACTCAAAGGTAGATGAAACCTCCTTTACAAAATCACTAGATTTGATTTCATCAAGATCTCCACTCTCTAGTAGAGATTGAAAAAAATCAGAATCTCTAACCTTAACTAGGAAATCCGAAATTTTCTCCGATTCAAAAAAAATCAAAGCATCGCTCGGCATTTGTTCGGACACCGCATTCTCAGCCTTCAATCCATGTAAGGCGATAAAGTAAATCAAACAGAAACTAGCAAGGCGCTTTGCCATTATCCATAATTCTGTAATCTTTATAGAAATAATATTCAATTTATTTCAGATGAGCGATAAGAGTCGATTATTTACCTATGGAACACTAACCTTCCAAGAGGTCATGATTCATCTCATAGGTAGAGAAATTCCATATGAAAAGGCCAAAATAAATGGTTATTCCGCATTTGTGGTGAAAGGTCAGAATTTTCCAGCATTAAGAAAAACGACCTCATCTTCCTCTACTAATGGAATAATGTACTCTAATCTAGAAACAGAGGATTGGAAAATTCTCGATCAATTTGAAGATTATTTTTATAATCGTGTAGTTGAGGAAATAGTATTAGAGGATGGAACACATCAAAAAGCCTTCACTTATGTAGTTTCACCTAAATTTTATTATCTTCTTGATTCTAATGTATGGGATTCAAAAAAATTCCAAAATAATAGTCTAAACTCTTTTTTAGATATGATTATTGGGTTTGATAATAAATAAGCCAAGTACTCGACCTGAACTTGCATATTACCCCGTTCGTATTTAGTTATGAAAGATGGAATCAGATAAGGACAACTTTGAAACAAAGCTCCAGGAGTCAATTTCTAACCCCAAAAATATGGGAGAAATGAAAGACGCTGATGCTATTGGGACCGTTGGCAATGCTGATTGTGGAGATATGGTAAGAATGTTTTTGAAGTTTGATGAAGAAAATGGCCAGAAGGTTATAAACAAAGCCTCATTCCAAAGCTTTGGATGCCAGACCGCGATTGCTGTAGCAAGTATGGCTACTGAAATTTTAAAAGGCAAAACTATAGAAGAAGCAAAAAATCTTTCCGCGGATGAGATGACAACTGAAATAGGCAGTTTACCTCCAATGAAAATACACTGCGGACAAATGGTAGAAGGCGCTCTAAAATCTGCTCTTGACTCAGATCTCAAACAAAATGCTAATCAAAATATTAATGACCAATCAACTTTGGCTAAAAGCTTAGTGCAAAATACACCATCATCTGGTAAAATTAAAATAGTCCCAATATCAGACCATAGCAAAAAAGAATCATGAACGAAACAAACCAAAATGGAGGAGAGCTTGAACTATCAAGGGAAGTCGAAGCCATCCAAATCCCTAGTGGAGATACTTTTAAATTACCGGCAGGAACAAAAGTTATCATAACACAATCTTTAGGCGGGACTTATACTGTTGCAACGGATCAGGGGCTCGCGAGAATATCTGATAAAGACTCTGATGCTCTTGGCATCAAAGAGGAAAAGATCGATCAACCTGCAACTGAAAAAGTAAATTCCGGAATCGATGTAAAGGATGAAGATTTTGAATCGGCTGTATGGGAACAGCTAAAAACTGTTTTCGATCCAGAGATACCAGTCAACATCGTGGATCTCGGACTTGTTTATGATTGCCAAATAGCTGAGGATAACGGGATCAAATCAGCGAATGTGAAGATGACTCTAACGGCTCCTGGCTGTGGAATGGGCCCAACAATTGCTGCTGATGCAGAAAATAAAATCAGAAACGTATCGGGAATTGAGGGTGCAAATGTGGAATTAGTATGGGATCCACCATGGACACAAGATATGATTTCTGAGGAAGGGAAGATGAAACTTGGTATGATTTAGACCGAGATTTAGCCTTTTTTTCTATACAATCTGCTTTTATTGATAAAATGTCTTGCGGCATTGGCTAAAACAAATAAATTCACCGCCCGCATAAAAAAAGCATTTAACACAATAATTTAAATAAAATGTCTCAACACCGTAGTCTTAAAGGTTCATCAAGCGTTGGTGCTAAGCGAAACGTACTTAAGCGTTTTGAAAGAGTTAAAATGCTTCAAGCTGATGGTAAGTGGAAAGACTCTAACAGTCCGATCGGTCTGCCAAAAACAAAACCACTCGAATAATACATTATTAGTTTTTGTTATTTGTCCTCTTCAGGCAAACCCACCAGAATCAACAGATTCCTAGCTGACTGTGGACTCGGATCAAGACGTTCATGTGAACAGATAATTACGGAAGGTCGAGTCACAATAAATGGTGATGTCTGTATTTCTTTATCCACCCGAATTGAGCAGGGTGATGAGGTGATAGTTGATGGAAAAAAACTCACTCCTCAAAATACCCCTATAAATATTTTATTATATAAGCCTCAAAATTATATCTGTACTCGAAACGATCCAGAAAATAGACCAACGATCTTTGAATTGTTACCAAAACATCTGATGCAGCAAAGAAACATCCACTATGCGGGCCGTCTGGATTACAATAGTGAAGGTTTAATAATTCTAACTAATTCTGGAGAGATCTCTCAGCAACTTTCTCATCCAAATTCAAAAGTTGAAAAGGAATACCTTGTTACTCTATCAAAGCCATTCAACATTGACGACAGAGATCGATTGATAAATGGATTAGAAATACCTTCAGGTTTTGCAAAAGCAAGCCATGTAGAAAAGGTATCAAAAAGGAGTATAGCAATAACTCTAAATCAGGGGCTTAATCGTCAAATCCGATACATGATGACAGCTCTCGATTATCGTGTCGTTCGCCTCATTCGAGTAAGAATTGGAGAACTTACGGAGACTTCACTAAAACCAGGCCAATGGAGATTCATTGGAAGAAAGGATCTTTACAAAATATTCAATCACGCAAAAGATTGATTACAAAATTTAAGGTTACTATTTTAATTAATTAATTATTTTAAAAAGATGACTAAAAAGATCGAATCTCACTTATCAGAAGATAGGCTTTTTGCCCCTCCAAAAGAATTTTCAAAATCAGCAAGAATTAAAAGTCTCTCCCAATATAAAAAGATCTACAGAGAGTCGATTAAATCACCCTCAAAATTTTGGTCGAGTGAAGCAAAAGAATTAAAGTGGCAAAAAAAGTGGGATAAAGTGCTTCAGTGGGATCCTCCATTTGCTAAATGGTTTGTTGGAGGAAAAATTAATGCTTCTGAAAACTGCATAGATCGACACTTGGAGGGGCCCAGAAAAAATAAGGCAGCAATAATTTGGGAAGGAGAACCTGGAGAAGTTAGGACACTTACTTATGCTCAATTACATAAGGAAGTTTGTAAATTTTCAAACGTTCTCAAAAATCAGGGCATCAAAAAAAGAGATCGAGTCATTATATACATGCCCATGGTTCCAGAAGCTGCAATAGCTATGTTGGCCTGCGCAAGAATAGGAGCTGTTCATTCGGTAGTATTTGGAGGGTTTTCTGCTACAAGCATCTTGGACAGAGTTGAGGACTCAGGCGCAACAGCTATTATCACTGCTGATGGAGGTTGGCGACGAGGGAAAATTGTCCCTCTCAAAGCAAACGTCGACGAAGCTATCAATAAAACCAAGTCAGTAAAAAAAGTTATTGTTCTTGAGAGATGCCGTAACGAAATAAAAATGAAGCGTGGCCGAGATGTTTGGTGGCATAAAGAGATGGAATCAGCATCCTCAATTTGCCCGCCTGCAAAACTTGATAGCGAACATCCTCTATACATTCTTTATACGAGTGGTTCTACAGGTAAGCCTAAGGGAATACTACATACTACAGGGGGATACCTCACTGGAACATACAGCACCACCAAATACATTTTTGATATACGCGATGATGATATTTACTGGTGTACAGCTGATGTTGGCTGGGTCACTGGTCATAGTTATATTGTTTATGGACCATTATTAAACGGAGCAACATGTTTAATGTATGAAGGAGCACCTAATTATCCGGATTTTGGAAGATTCTGGGACATTGTCGAAAAACATGGCGTTACAATTTTTTATACAGCTCCAACAGCTATTAGAGCTTTTATTAAGGCTGGAGACCATCTACCAGCAAGTAGAGATTTAAGTTCCTTAAGACTACTCGGCACCGTTGGCGAACCCATCAACCCCGAAGCCTGGATGTGGTATCATGAAAAAATTGGTCGGAAGAAATGTCCTATTGTCGATACCTGGTGGCAAACTGAAACAGGTGCAATTATGATTACACCATTACCTGGCGCAACTCCCACCAAACCAGGCACGGCAACATTACCTTTCTTTGGTGTCGATGCCGCAATACTTGATGAGACTGGTAAAGAATGCAAAGCGAATGAGGGAGGTCGATTAGTAATAAGAAAACCATGGCCATCAATGCTTAGAACTATTTATGGTGATAAGCGCCGGTATAAAAAAACATACTGGGCTGACTACGATGGCATATACACTGCTGGAGACGGTGCACGAAGAGATAAAAATGGTAATTTTTGGATCGTTGGCAGACTAGACGATGTTTTAAATGTTTCAGGTCACAGATTAGGTACTGCTGAAGTTGAGAGTGCTCTTGTTTCTCATAAATCTGTTGCCGAAGCAGCTGTAGTTGGCCGACCAGATGAAATTAAAGGTCAAGGTGTAGTCGCATTTGTAACACTTAAAGAAGGAATCAAACATGGTTCAAAACTCGCACAAGAATTACGCAACCACGTTGGAAAAGAAATCGGCCCAATAGCTAAACCCGATGACATTAGATTTACAGGAGCTCTTCCAAAAACAAGAAGCGGAAAAATCATGCGCCGCCTTCTCAAAGAAATATGCGCCGGAGGAGACGTTAGCGGCGACACTACGACTCTTGAAGATTTTCAAGTAATTGCAAATCTTCAAAAATCCAAGAATTCGTAAACAATATATTTACCTGGATTTTCTATCTTTTAATTCATGACCACACTTGAATTCATTTTAAGGCGGTTAATGAAAAAGTTAGGAATATGCAACCGATTACATCATTCAAAAAAAGTCTCTAAATTATCTCAAAAGCTAATTCAAAGTGAAATTAATCTTGGTGAAATCATTTGGCGGGAAATTAGCGACATCGCAGAGCTGGATGATTCCTATCATAAGTTAAAGTCTTTAGTTAATAAGGAAGAGAATATTAGGCTATCGCATAAAAATAAATTAAAGGAAAATAAACTTCTAAAAAGAGAGGCTGAAAGTATTGAAGATGAAGCCGATCAAAAAATTAAATCTCTTTATAAATTTCAAGGAGACCTATCTGAAGAGCTGATAGACATAAAAAGAAAGAGCCAAGAATGTGAGACCACGTGTACAGATCTCAGAAAAAAATTCATAAACTCAACCAATGAGATTTCTAAAGAAATAATTGAAGAACTCAAATCTCAATATACCAAAACTCGTCAACTGCTAGTAAACCTCAAACTAAAAGAACAACAAAAAAGCAATCAGCTTGAAAAAACACAGAAGGAACTCCAGGAAATCTTGAATTCTACAAGTCGGATGAATTCTGAAATAATGAGTAAAGTATCCAAGTCATCTAAAGACGTTTCTTCACATACCGCAGAATTCGAAGCAATACAGAGTTACAAAGAAAAAGTTTATATGAAAATAGGTGCCTTCCTCTTCATGAACTTAAACAGTGAAGATCCTTCTATTATTTCTATCAAAGAAAAATTCAAAATCAGGCCAAGTGAAAGCGAGCGATTAAAGAGATCAATCCAATATCACCACATACTTGCAAGTTAGTTGCAAGTTAGTTGCAAGTTAGTTGCAACTAGACGTCACAAAGCGAAATTATTTAAGCATTCGTTAGAAATTTACTTCTAGTAGACGTTTTTTGATATAAATTTTTTATAACAAAAAAAATAATTACTGAGTTTAATATGAATACAAGATCGTTAACAGCAATCATCCCTGTCGCTATTTTAACAATAGTTATCGGTGCATCCAATGCTCAAAAGAACAAAAAACAAGTCCATGCAGAAAAGATTGCTGCAGGCGTTCCAAAATCAGCTCCAGCCAAACCTGCTAAACCAAGAAAAGTTTTAGTTTTCTCCAAAACGGCGGGCTTTAGACACGGATCGATTCCAACAGGTGTCGAAGCTATGAAACAAATGGGGAAATCAACCGGAGCATTCGAAGTAACTGCAACCGAGGATGACTCCTTTTTCGAACCTGAAAAACTAAAGGATTTCGATGCTGTTCTCTTTCTTAACACAACAGGTGAAGTCTTTAAATCAAAAGAAGCCGGGCGCGAAGAGAGATTAAAGAAAAGTTTGGTTGATTTTGTTAAGTCAGGTAAAGGGCTCATAGGCACCCATTCTGCAACTGACACATATAAGAAATGGAAAGATTTTAACGATATGATGGGAGGAGCATTTGCAGGCCACCCATGGCATACAAAAATTAGAGTCAAAAACCTTGAGCCTAACCATCCTTTAAATGCAGCATTCGCTGGTAAAGATTTTGAAATTGCTGATGAAATATATCAATTCCGTAAAGACACCGCGTCAGCAGACGAGCGTCGTATGCTTCTAAGTTTATCTGGTGAAATTGTTGACAAAGGAAAAGGGAATACTGGCAAAGAAGGCCTATACCCAATTGCTTGGCTAGATAAATACGGAGATGGTAGAATATTCTATTGTTCTCTTGGGCATCGTGATGAAATATATTGGAACCCTGTTATTTTAAAACATTATTTGGCGGGAATTCAGTATGCTTTAGGTGATCTTGATGCTGAAGATGAACCCAGAAAAATCACTTCAAATGGATTCATGAAAGGAACGAAAAATTTAGTCTCTAGATAAATCCAATCATAGATATAAATAATAATTTTATAACCGGCACTTAAATAAGTGCCGGTTTTTTTGTGATCTACCATAATTTAGTCATAAGAAGCTCGACAATAGACACAAGAAGCTATTTAAATTCTCAATAAATCCAAAAAACATGAACTCCTCAAAAACCATTATTTCTTTGATCTTATTCACTATTTCTGCTCATCTTTCTTTTGCTGAGGAAGCAAAAAAAAGCGAGCCAGTAGTTGAACCAAAAATGGCATCACCAAAAGGAGCCAAGGTTTACATTATTTTTCCAAAGGATGGGAAAACTGTTAAGAAAAAATTTCCCATCAAATTTGGTGTTAAAAAAATGGGAGTCGCTCCAGCAGGAATAAAGTTTCCAAACACAGGTCATCACCACCTCATAATAGATGGTGCTAAATACGACATGAAACTACCTCTTCCAATGTCTGATAAAATAAAACACTATGGTGCTGGTCAGACTGAAACTGTAATCGAATTAGAACCGGGTAAGCACACCTTGAAATTAGTTTTTGCAGATCACTTACACAGATTACATGAACCTCCGGTCATCTCGGATGAAATAACGATAACGGTTAAAGAGTAAACCCTTGATAAGATTAAAGTCGTCTTTATAACAACAGCTGATGGCGTTACCCATAAATTTTAGAGAAGCTGCTATCAGTGAAATCGCACTTGCAAAGGTTGGAAACCCGTTAAAAGGAGAACCTTTGCTAACCTCAAAAAACCTCTGCCGATTTGAGGAAGATGAGGCCGATTTATTGACAACTTCTTTCTTGATTCCATTCAAATCACTAGAGCCATACCGCCTAGAAATTCAAAGTAACTCCGAAGGCCCCTCCTTACGTGAATATGCAAAATCAATCTTTAGCGATGAGTCTTCGCTACTGGAAGAGGCAAAAAAAATATCTCAGTATCTATACTCGAAATCTTATCACCCGAATATTAAATCTGGAGATTTATGTATCTCTGTAATTGATGGAATTATTATTTCGGGACAATCAGTGCCTGCAATTTGCATCATCAAGTGTGAAAATAAGACCCCTTTTTTGCAGGTTTCTGAAATTGAAGGTGACCTTAAGTTGTCAACCCAACACGGTATATATCCTGATAAAATTGATAAAGGCTGTCTCATACTAAATCATGAAGAAGATGTAGGCTATGTTGTTTATCTTTTTGATAAATCAGGTAATACCAATTTCTGGAACAAAGATTTTGTCGACGCTTTACCAGTTCGTGATGATGATTATTTAACTAAACGATTCGGAGAACTATGTGTCAATTTTGCAAAACGAGGCGTAAAAGAAAATAATGGAGACAATAAAAGGGTGAAAGTCGCAAATAACGCCTTGAATTATTTAGCTGAAAACGAAGATTTTAATATCAGTGAATTCGAAAAAGTTCTCGGTGAACCTGAAATAATAAATCAATTCTCATCTTTTAAATCAGAATATGAAGAAGACTCTGGTTATCACATTGATGACTCATTTAAGGTATCAAAAAAAGAAGCCAATCGAGCAAAACAAAAACTCAAAGAAAGAATTAAATTAGATACTGGTGCAGAGGTACATTTAAGTTCTCAATTTATTGACAACACTAATGAATTATTAGAATCCGGATTTGATGAAGAAAAAAACATGAAGTATTTGAAAATATTTTTTAATGAAGAAATATAAAACACCTCTAAAATAAGTACGTCCTTCAATTTATAAACCTCCTTAGTAATTTCATAAGAATACAAAATTTATCATGAAACAAACAATCAAACTTGTCATACTTTTCCTAATATCAGTACCAACACTCGCTATCGCCGAGGACCCCGCAAAAGATAAGGAAAAGCAACCGCCTGCACCAAGTGAATACTTAACAAAGTTTGCACCATTTAAAATCACAGTCGAGTTGGATGGTTTTTTTGCCCCAACTAAAGAACATAAGATAAGTTTAAACCCTAAAGCTTGGGCCGACATGACAATAGTTACATCAATGCAGCACGGACAAGCAGTAAAAAAAGGAGACAAACTGGTAACACTTGAAACTAAAAAACTAAGTGATGCTATTGAGGCGGCTGAAAAAAATCATCCATCTATTAAACTAGCTCATGATATTTTAGAAGCTGAATTAAAGTCACTGGAAAAAAGCACTCCAAAAACAATTCAAAATACTAAGAGGGCGAAACTAGTAGCAGATGAAAAATGGCAATACTATGAAAAAACGGGTCATGCTGAAGCGATAAGAGCAACGGAACTAAGTTTGCATTTCGCACAACAAAGTTATGACTATGCAAAAGAGGAATATGAACAGCTACAAAAAATGTATGAGGCTGATGATCTTACTGAGGAAACTGAAGAAATTATTTTAAGACGGGCTAAGAGTAGTTTTGAGAGAGCCAGTGAATCACTACGACTTTCCAAAATGAGGATTGATAGAGAGCTTAAAATCACTCTTCCAGAACAACTCAAATCAAATCGAGCTCAAAACGAAATCAATGAAATTACCCATCAAGACACAATGATCAATTTGCCTCGAACTCTTCAACAAAAGAGATTTAGTTTTGAAAAATCTCGTCGTGATCTCAATAAGATTGAGGAAAATCTCCAAAAAATGCAAAATGATTTGAACTCTTTCAACGTCACAGCTCCTGCAGATGGGGTTCTTTTTTATGGTATGAATAAAGATGGAAAGTGGGTAACAAGTGCGGCTGTTGCTAAAAAATTGATTCCAGGAGGAAAGCTTACTTCTCATGAAGTATTCATGACTATAATAGAGCCTGGAGCACTTAAATTGATCGCTGCAATTCCTGAACCAAAATTGGCAAATTTAAAAGATGGTATGGTTACCCACATTGCTCCTGTATCTAATCCGACACTTAATTTAAATGGAAAAATTGAAAAGGTTAATCGTGTTCCAGGTGCCTACGGACTCACCACTTCTATCGAAGGCAAAAACGAGGGACTCCTCCCAGGAATGTCCGCAAAACTAAAAATTATTGCCGCAAATTACGACAAAGCCATCACTGTTCCCAATAATCTGATTAATGGCGACACAGTCAAAGTTTTGGTAAATGATGAAAAGGTTGATAAGAAAATCAAAAAGGGACCCTCTGACGGAAAAGTAACCGTTATAGTTGAGGGTTTAGCCGAAGGTGAGAAAATTGTGGCAAACTAAATAAACTTTCGAGGAGATTCAAATAATGAAAATACAGAACACTATCCAAAAGATAAGAAGCATCACTCCAACGCTTCTTTTAATCTTGTGTTTCTGTATTGATGGATTTGCTGACACAGGAATACAAAAAGCCAGTAGAGAGGCACCCGCAAAAGGAGCCATCGAATCATCCATTCGAAAAGGGATCGATTTTCTTGTATCTGATCAAAACAAGAATGGTTCATGGGGTTCAGCTAGAAACACAAAAGGCCTGAATATCTACGCACCTGTACCAGGTGCTCACGATGCTTTTAGGGCAGCGATAACAGCGATGTGTGTGACTGCATTAATCGAAACGAATGCTGCTCAAAATGATATTGATGCTAAAAAAGCGCTGAATAAAGGAGAATCATGGTTACTTGAAAATCTAGGGTCAATCAGAAGAGCGAACCATGATGCCATCTATAATGTCTGGGGCCATGCCTATGGTATTTCAGCATTAGTAGCAATGCACAAAAAAGAAACTGCTAACCCTGATAGAAAATCTAAAATTGTAGATGCCATTCAACATCAAATAAAAATGTTACAAAAATATGAAAGTGTTGATGGCGGTTGGGGTTATTACGACTTTCGCTATCAAACAAAACAACCATCATCCTCATCGATTAGCTTTACTAATTCCACGGCTCTAGTGGCTCTTAAATCTGCAGAAGAAATTGGCATTGAGGTTCCAGAGCGATTAACAAAAAGAGCTTTTGATGCAACAAAAAGACAACAAAAACCTGACTTTTCTTATGCATATGGCGAGTACCTAAAGTTACGACCAATGAGAGGCATTAATTTACCTGGCGGAAGCCTAGGAAGATCTCAAGCATGTAACATTGCCCTTAGAATGTGGGGAGATGAAAAGATCACTGATAAAGTCATGGATACATGGTTAGATAGATTGTGGGCCAGAAATGGCTGGCTTTCTATAGGAAGAAAAAGACCAATACCTCATGAAAGTTGGTTTGCAGTTGCTGGTTATTTTTACTACTACGGCCACTTTTATGCATCTCTTTGTATAGAGTCGCTAACAGACAAGGAAAACGCCAATTACCATAAAGGCCAACTTGCTGCGGTGATATTACCTCTTCAAGAGAAGGAAGGAAGTTGGTGGGATTATCCATTCTACTCCTATCATCGACCTTACGGGACTGCGTTTGCTTTAATGACTCTTAGCCGATGCCTGTAAGTTACTAAGATTAATCGTCAAACTGTGAAACCATGCTACTGATGGTTGATTTTGCATCACCATAAATCATTCGGCAATTCTCCCTAAAAAATAGAGTATTAATTATTCCTGAGTAGCCTGCTCCTTGACCTCTTTTTAAAACAAAAACTGATTTAGCCTGATGAGCATTAATGATAGGCATACCATATATTGGACTATTCTCATCTTCGATAGCCGCAGGATTCACAACATCATTAGCCCCAATCACGATTGCTACATCTACCGTTGGCATAATGGAATTAACTTCTTCCATTTCGCATAATTGCTCATAAGGAACATCTGCTTCTGCCAAAAGAACATTCATATGACCAGGCATTCTCCCCGCAACCGGATGGACTGCATGCCTAACTTCTGCACCATTTTTTTCAAGAATCTCGGACAATTCTTTTACAACGTGCTGTGCCTGAGCAACTGCCATTCCATAACCAGGAACAAAAACAACATTCTGAGCAGCCTCCAAAACATAATAGGAATCCTCTACAGTTAACGGCTTCATTTCACCCTCCACCTCAGAACTATTGGAATTATCTTTAGATCCGAATCCACCAAATAACACATTAGCAAGACTTCGATTCATAGCCTTACACATAATAATACTAAGAATAAGACCACTCGCTCCCACCAAACACCCAGCTACAACAAGAACAGTGTTTGTAATAACAAACCCAGCAGCAGCAGCACCTAATCCTGAAAAAGAATTGAGCAACGCAATTACAACAGGCATATCCCCCCCTCCAATCGGTATAACTCCTAAAACCCCAACTAACAGCGCAAGGGCAATTAAAATCCAAACTAATATAGAATGATCATTAATAATGTTAGTATTGAAAACTAAAAGTAAGCCAATAAAAATCGCACCAGCCATTATCAATAAATTAATGAATTTCTGGAGAGGAAAAACTATTGCCGTGCCACCGATTTTTCCTGAAAGTTTTAAATAGGCGATAATCGATCCAGAGAATGTTATTCCTCCAATCAAAATTGCTATAAATACCACCAAGTATAAAAACCAATTAAACTGTAGGCTTTTTTCAAATTCTGACCACCCTACTAACAAACTAGCCATCCCACCAAAACCATTAAAAAGAGCCACCAACTCAGGCATACCCGTCATTTTAACTCTTTTGGCAGCAATCAATCCAATAATCCCTCCAATAATCAATCCTAAAATAATAAATTGATAATCAAGTCCGCTCCGCAAAAGAGTGACAACTACCGCGAGTAGCATACCAAGAGAAGAAATTCGATTACCTCGGACAGCAGTTGATGCGGAGCCCAGCATCTTAATTCCCATGATAAAGAGAATTGCAGCAATTATGTAGGCAACATTTATCAGATTATCCTGCATATTTTTTTGGCTTAATATTCTTTATGATGAATCTTTATTTTTCTTTTTTTCCCTTAAACATAGAAAGCATTCGGTCGGTAACAAAATACCCCCCAACCACATTGATTGTAGCCAATACGAGAGCTGCCAAGCCTAACCATTTGGAAAAATTGTCATTGGTCTGACCTGCAGCTATCAAAGCTCCAACAATAGTAATACCAGAAATCGCATTCGATCCTGACATTAATGGGGTGTGCAGCTGAGAGGGCACCTTGGAAATTAGTTCAAAACCCAAAAAAGCAGCGAGTACAAATGTAAATAGTAACAATATGATTTCCATTTTGATGTTTATTTATTAGTTAATAAATTTTTCGTGAACTATTTTTCCATTATTAGTAAGAACGCATCCTGCTAATATCTCATCATCCAAATTAAGATTGATTTTCTTTTCATCTTCATCCCAGAAGTGCTCGATAAAACTTCCTAAATTTGCTGAGAAAACCTGACTCGCATGATGAGCTGCCATACTCTCAAAATTACTTAATCCTACAATAGTAACTCCATTATCAGTTACGATTTCGTTGTCAATTTCAGTACCCTCTACATTACCCCCGGTCTCCGCGGCAAGATCAACTATAATACTTCCATGCTTCATTCTTCCAATAACATCACTTTTAACAAGTATTGGTGAACGTCTCCCAAAGACTTTAGCTGTAGTAATGACTACATCAGAGTCCTCACAAACCTTGGCCTGAGCTTCTCTCTGTTTTTCCAACTGTTCCTGTGTTAATTCTTTGGCATATACTTGAGCCTCTTCCTTAGAATCTTCTCCAAGATCAATTCTCAAAGCCTTAGCTCCCAATGATTCAGCTTGCTCTAATGCTTCTTGCCGCACGTCAAATGCTGTAACTCGAGCCCCTAGTCGCTTTGCAGTAGCAATTGCTTGAAGACCAGCAACGCCTATTCCAATAATAAAAAACTTAGCAGGTGATATCGTTCCCGCTGGTGTCATCATCATAGGAAGAACTTTATCAAGTTTCTCAGCAGCATATATTACTGAGGTGTATCCGGTAATATTAGCCTGAGAACTTAAGGCATCCATTTTCTGGGCCAAGGTTGTTCTAGGAATCATTTCTAGGCTAATTGATGTAATTCCTTGAGAAGCCATCAATTGAAGCAATTCTGGATCATTAAAAGGGTCTAAAAAGCTCAAGTGTATGCACCCTCTTTTAGTTTCCTTTATTTCATCAATAGATGGTTTCCGCACACGAAAAATAATATCAGCAACTGAGAGAGCTTTAGATCTATCATTGATAAGCTTAGCTCCAACTTCTACATATTCATTGTCAGAATAATTGCTTAATTCTCCGATACCTTGCTCTACACACACATTAATACCCTTTTCGACCAATATTTTTGATGTGATTGGTGTAATAGCTGTGCGAGCCTCTCGACTATCTATTTCTTTAGGAGCAAAAAGTATCATGCAATAATATGATTTGCAGTTGCTATGCCAAACTAACCTTGAAATTAAATTTGTCGATACTAACTAAAGTATTCTTTAGTATTTATTATCGATTCTTGAAAAGACATTAAACTTCTAAAAAATGAATAATTTAATAGAAAAAATAATCTGGATTTTAACGATTAATTTCATGCTAAACGCCTGCTCGAGCGTAGCAAAAGATCCAAAAAATAGCCAAATTAACAAATTAGATTCATCATTAAGCATTTCAGCATCAGAGGCTAAAGCAATAGGCAATAGAATTTGGATTAACGAGTGTGGAGGAACAGTAGAAGGATTAACCTCATGGAATAAAGGTGAATATTTTGCTTCTTTAGGAATAGGTCATTTTATCTGGTATCATCGAATCAAGCGAGGTCCCTATGAGGAGAGTTTTCCAAGTCTAGTGAGATATTTAGTATCTAAGGGAGTAAATGTGCCTGAATTTATTTTCAACAAACATTGCCCATGGGAGACTAGAGAGGATTTTGTCAAAGCTAAGAATTCTCCTCAGATGATAGAGCTGAGAAATCTATTATTTTCTACTATCCCTCTTCAAACTGAATTCATCCTACTTAGACTCGAGAATGCTTTACCAAAAATGGTATCAGCTATTTCGATAAAAAATAGAAGCAAAGTCCAATCAAATTTTTATAAATTAACAAGAACAGCAAAAGGTAAATATGCTTTAATGGATTATATTAATTTCAAGGGAGAAGGAACCAAAGCAAGCGAACGATACAACGGACAAGGATGGGGAATGTTACAAGTCCTAGAGGGAATGAATCCAAACACAGAGCACAGAAATGCCTCGAAGGAATTTGCACTTGCTGCAGAAAAAGTACTAATAAGAAGAGTGAGAAATGCCCCAAGAGATGAATCAATTTGGCTTAAGGGTTGGCAAAATCGCTTGAAAACCTATCATTAAATGAATCGAATATTAAATCATATAATGCCCTTTTGACATTTACAAATCATGAGGCATTTGTAGTTGAAATACCACAAATTAAAAATGTCCAAAGAAACTACCCTAGTCCTTTTTAAAACAGACTGCGTTCAAAATAAATTAGTCGGCGAAATTTTAAATCGCTTTGAGAAAGAACAATTTACAATTAGAGGAATGAAAATGATAGAGCTTTCCACTGAGCTTTTAGAAGAACATTACTCTCACGTTGCAGATAGACCGTTTTTTCCAGAAATTGTTAACTTTATGCAAGCTTCTCCAGTCATTGCTTTGGCGCTAGAAGGTGACGATGTAGTTTCAAGGGTCCGAGAACTACTTGGACCAACTAATTCTGATGAAGCTGAAAAAGGTACAATCAGGGGTGACTTTGGTGTTGGCACAATGAAAAACATTTGTCATGCATCAGATTCAGTTGAATCCGCTGAAACTGAACTAAATCGATTTTTCAATCAAAACGAACTCTTTG
>JACETS010000036.1 GCA_013911195.1 Verrucomicrobiales bacterium
GTCAATGCAGTTAAATCCAAATCAGTATCAATGTGAGTTTGTAAGTCAAAATCAATTTCATTGATAAGATCGGTCTTAGGATAAGTTTCATAAGAAATAAATGACCATAGCTCATAGATTCCTGGTCTTCTTAAAAATCCGACAGCTGGATCCAAATCATCTCCCATCTTTTGTACAGTAATTCGCCCCCAAACCGGCTTATTGGGATACATCGCAGTCAATCCCCATCCAGTGTCGCTACCTTTTTCAGTGTCGGTCCGCATAGCCCAACCTCTAAAAATTCCAATATTATCGTTAATAAATGAGCTGTCTTTTAACTCAAAGTCGGCACCCACCGTCTCCGCTTCTTCATTAGACCTTGGATCACCAAGAGTAAAAATACCCCCTACTGAAGATTCATCAAAAATATCGTAAGAGACTCTTCCAACATAAACTTCATCTGAGTCAAGTTCTGTTGTTTCCTCAAGACCAACACCCAAGAGCCCAATGTTCCATTTACCCTCTTTACCTGTAATTTTACTACCTAGTCGTATCGGAACCCTATTTCCATTCGAATCTAAACCGATAGTTCTAGAGTGGAAGGGTAACGGACTACGAGAAATACCTCCAAACCCAAACTTTTCAGCATCCTCGAGAAAGAAAGCTCGTTTCTCAGGAAAAAATAAAGGAAACCTAGTCGTATTTACCTGCCTCTCATCAACATCAGTTTCTGCAAAATCTGTCTGCCAAGTCATCGTTGCTGTTAAGGAAGGCGTGAGACGGTAAAAAGCATCAAATGAGGGTTCTATATCAAAATCTGACTCTGATCCATCTAGTGACCGATATCTAGTTAACAATGTGGGTCTGAGATCAAGACCTATTCCTTTTTTAAGGTCATTTAAACCTTTGAGTTTGCCTAATCCTTGTAATGTCCACATGGAACGTAATCGAGTAGGAGAAGCCCATCGAAGTTTTTCATTATTTCTTCTTATTTCTCTCTCAATATTAAATCCCCAGACTGAGTTGTTTTTATCAAAAGCCAAACTTCTAAATGGAATTTCGAATTCAACATACCACCCCTCAGAATCTAAACTCGTATCACAATCCCAAATCGTGTCCCATGTCAAATCAGGACGACTCCCCGCCTTGACGACCCCATCCGCTTTTCCTCCTCCTCCAGCAACTCCAAAATAATAATAATTTGTACCTCTACCAAAAGTATCAAAGCCAATCCTTACTCTATCATCTCCTCTACCTGGATTGTCTCTCCTTCTCTCTTTGGCAAGTATTTTACCAGGCTCTGTGTCAAAACATTTAACACCTATATAAAGTGCACTACTAGTAGAGAAGACTCGGACCTCAGTCTTTTGACTTGGCTTAGCAAAACTCTTAGGTTCAACCTGACTAAAATTGGAAAAAGAGGCCGCTGAATTCCATACCCCTTCATCCAAAACCCCATCAATTTTTACTGATTCCTGGAGACGAGGAACTGTAATTTCATAGCTGCCATCTTGGGCAATAATAGTTTGTTTATACGCAAGACCTAGAAGAATGATGATTATTCTTAAATATTTGATCTCCAATCGCATAGGTAATTCAGTAACAGAAAGCTTATGAGGCTAGACTGTAATTTGAATAAAAAAAGACATTTATACATTTTTTATATACCCCATTCATTTTGAGAATCTTGCACTAAATAGCCATAGGGTATTACTATAAATTGAGATGTGATAATGCATCTAATTCTAAGATTATTTATCAATAATTGGTTCGAAACTTAATTTTGGCTCTTTAGAATCACCTTGGAGAATTAAGGTCGCTGATGAAAATTCATTATTCTTCTTAAAGTATCTCTTTTTGTCAGATTCAAGCCTACCTACAACTTCATTTGCAATCTCAATACTTACACGTCCATCCCAGTAACCATCACTTGTAATTTTAATTTTTCCTTGGTTGAATTTTAATAGTGGCAAGGACTCTCCTGATAGATTTGATATTTCAATGTCTGTCAAATTTCGAGAAAATTGGAAATTTAAATTTTCAATCCAAATTTGATTTAGAGAAGGTTCGGATAAACTTTGAGATAAAAATTTAAGGATTGGGTTTCTGAAAAATTGAATGTCTGAACCTGAAAACCTACCATCAGCTTGCATCTCTTTCTCGCCCAAAATTTTACCTGAAATATTAATTCCACCATCAACCGTACCCTCGCATTTATCCATCCAGTCAGCAGACAAAATCTCACTAATATCAATACCCCTTAAATCGGATGAGATTTGATAATCAGCGCTCTGATCAAGAGAAATCCTACCATTTAATGTTACCTCACCATTCCGAGACAGATTGAATTTTGATTGATTAATCAAGTATTGGCTACCTTTGACCGTTCCTGAGACAGATTGAATTTTCAAATTTGGCCACATTGGAATCACCAAGTCACCTCCCACAAAATCAATATTGAACGTTGACGATGCCGATGGTGAAAAAATAAGATTCACATCATCGCCAAAAATTGAAACATCCCCTTTTTCATTTTGCCATTTCAGGTCACACTCATCAACTGACAACCTCGAGAAATTAAAATTATTTGGACTCGAATTCAAACCCAATCCCGCCTTGGATAGGAGAACATTATTATAAATATCATTTATAGGAAATTTCTTATCAACCACATCAAACTGGTCTTTACCAAATAACAACTCACCCTTCATCGATTGAACGTTCCCCATTGACCAATCGCTGGTAAAAAAACTTCTCGGATGAATTCGTGTTTGTAGAAGTTCAAGCTTAGCTTCCAAAAGTAGGAACTCCTTAGAGACTGAATCAGTTTTAAATCCTTTGGATCTTAGGTTTAAGCCTTGCAAAGAGAATTCACCAAAACTGACATCTTGCTCAATAATTTCTGATATCTTATCACTAACATTTTTTCTAAACCCCTGACCACCAATCCAAGTGATCATAAAAAAATAAAAACTAAAGATAATGATTATGAGAGAAATAATTCCAATAATCAGAAATCTTTTCGCTAATTTTACTCTTTTTTCTTTTTCCTTCTTTGGTTGTTTTGATCTACGTCGACGGCGCCGCCTGACTTCAACCAGTTTTTTTGAACCATCTTCAGCCTCGATTTCCTCAAACCTCACTGGTTGACTTGTGCTTTGTGACTTAGATTTCCTTTTTCGAGTTACCCTCTTTCTATGAGATTTCTTGTCTTGATCCATTAAACAACCTTTAATAAATTTGAGTGCTTCTACCGGAAGTTAAAAAATAAGTTATAAATAAAAATCAGAGATACTCTGATTTAATATTAAGCTCAATATTAATTTATATCCTAACTAAGTGCCATTAATTCTTCTGCCTGAAGGATCAATGATATTTACCTTAACGAAGAACATAACAGCCCTCTTAATTCTATCGTTTCCTTTGGATTTAAAAAACTTTCCTAGTACCGGTATGCTACCGAAGAGTGGCACCTTATCCTCAATAGTGGTATTACGGTCTTCGATTAACCCCCCTATGACCACAGTAGCTCCGTCCCAAACAACGACACTCGTGTTTTCTCTTAAGGTACGAAACACTGGCTGTAGTATTCTATTATCGGATAAAGGTATCGAAACAAACTCACCAAGTATATTAGTGCCATTCGTTAAAATAGGAGTTCCGTAATTAATAAATCCCTCAAATTG
Organism: Verrucomicrobiales bacterium; assembly: GCA_013911195.1. Taxonomy (GTDB): domain Bacteria; phylum Verrucomicrobiota; class Verrucomicrobiia; order Verrucomicrobiales; family DEV007; genus EC70. The sequence goes on from JACETS010000036.1 coordinate 3,666, forward strand.
ACTGAATTCTGGTGTTAAATTTAACTCCACAGTATAATTATCTTGTCCAACAATAGGTTCGACTTCCAAACGTGTCCCAACGTTTCTTACTTCGAAACCGGTTGGATGAGCTGGAGTCACGGGGAAACTCGGTGGCGCACCATCGCCGACTCCAAATCCTCCAAAAGCACCTCCATCCTGAGGAATCTCTGGCGGATCATATTCTGTTGGATAAGGAAAATCTCTTGTAATATCAATTGAGGCTCTTTGACCAGATGCCGTCACTATACTCGGTCTAGTCACCATATCAGCCCCCTTAGCTTGAGCTAAACCTCTCATTACAACTTGATATTGAGGATCTGTAAAAGCACCTCCAACACCAAATATGGCCGGAGCCTTGATTGAGGAAGGAACAGACAAAACATCGGATCCTCCTCCCAAAAGAATATTGTTTAGAGCATCTCCGTTATTCCATTGCTGACCTGTTCTTAATCCCGCCGTTAAGGGATTATCTCCTAAAGGAACATTAGTCCAAGGAGGAATGAATGTATATTCAGCATTTCCAGCTGCTTGAGTACCACTGGTTGCTGTATTCCCTTCAGTGCCCCCACCAGCAAAGAGCCTTTGGGATGAACCAGGAACGTCAAACTGACCAAGAAGCCAATCATATCCAATCTCATTCAATTCTTTTTCACTAATGTCAATCATTGACACATGGACTTCGACTTGCTTTGGAACATCGCTGAAAGAACTCTCAACAAATGATTCTACAAGTTCTATATTTGAAGGAGTATTTCTTACAACTAATGAACTTGACCCAGCAATATAAATTGCACTAGCTCCTTCAGGAAATGTAACACCCTGTTTCATCAGAAATTCCTTAGCACCTAATCTTTTTATTTGTAGGCCACCTTCACCGTCACCTGCTCCTCCAAAAGGATCATCGATTGGTTCTTCTCCAACGGGAGCAGTGCTCAAAAAATCAGGCGGCACTCTAAAAGTTTTGGTAGCTAATTGATTATTTTCTGAAATTTTTGAAATAATCTGAACTGCGTAAGCATCAACCTTGTATCTGGTTTGTGTGTCGGCAGTGACCTGCTTGAGAACCTCACCAATGGGAATATTCCTAAGGGTTAAATTGACCCTTGCATTAATTGCAATATCATCTGTGGGATCAAGTTTAAGAACAAAATTAATTCCACCTCCCAATGGATCCAGTTCCTTAGACTTAAAATTTAGATAACTTACTACATCTTCCAAAGCCTCATCCTCAAAATTTATATTATCCACTACAATGGAGGCTAGCTTTCTGTCCAGTGACTGTTCGTTCTGGGCTCCGATATTTCCACCAACTGCACCTAAGTCTACTGCCAACTCGACATTCGACTCCCACATCGAATCAATTTCACGAAGCATTTTTTGTCTGGTCACGTTTCGAGATGATTTGTGGTAATCTATGATTTTATTTTCAACCTCAAGCATCCCTCTTCTCGCCGCCGAATTGGTCTTATCAATTCTCAGAACATCGGCATAGTATTTCATGGACTTATCATAAGCACCGAGTCTCTCAGCACTAGATGCCAATTTCAGCAACCGCCTGACTTTCTTCACATTTTCTAAATGCTCAGGAGTCCTCGCCTGATTGTACCATTCCGGATCTTCTAATCTCTGCTTTAGTGTTAATGCCACATTATTTTTTGGATCAATGCCAGGCTGTAACACTTGATCGAGTAGCTCTTCAGCTGAAACAAACTCAGCTTCATCGATTAGTTGTTTAGATCTTAGGATGGCCGCATTTATGAACTTTTGCTTAGCTAGATTGCGTGCATCTTCCGATAAAGGAGAAGGGTTTATTTCGTTGTAGGCTTGAATAAATTTGGAAATTGCATCTTTAAAATTTCCGCCTTCCGCAAAAGCATCTCCATCAGCCATTAATTTTTCGGCTTCTATAATTTGAGTTTGCCTCCGGGATATCTCCCCCTCGACTGTTTCTGATAGAAGAACGGGTTTATCCTTATTCTGAGCATACAATCCAGAAACCTCAAAGCTGACAAAAATTGCCAAAAGGGCAATTCTTAAACAGAAGAATGATAATACAAAAAGATCTTTTTTTTGGTCTCTATTTATCATTAATTGAGGTTGGGCTATACGCATGGGGCTGAGGTAAGTAAAGATAGTCGAATTTGATCGTAAATGTAACGCTCATTTTACGACAATTTTAATTATCTCAATAAGGGCGCTTAATGTCTGCCTAACCTATCAAAATTCCAGTAATTTTACTGGAAAAATCATTCTAATTGAAAATCAAAGTAAGCCCCAATTAGAACCTAAACTCCTGTTGCTCAACCCTTAATGGTATGGGGGCATGATATCTGCCCAACAATCTGAAAGCAAAAAAACTATAAAAATTAAGGAGTAATCTTCTAAATTGACTTTTCTTATTGAGAATAACGAGGGAATTATAACTCTTTTTGTTCATTTGTACAGTATAGTGTTCTAATGAACAATTGCAAAGAAAAATTTAACTAATCTGTCTTTTTTCAGTTGTTGTTAAACAATGCCGATAAATGGTGCGAAGGGATTTCAATGCATTCAATGAATAAAAACAACAGGCTCTTCATTTTATTTAGAGTCCTTTTTAATTGTCGTTTTTATTATCCGATTTACTTGGTCATGTTTCTTGATTTTGGACTGACCATCTCAGAATTTGCTACGCTAAATCTTGTCTGGGCTATCAGCATTATTTTACTGGAGGTTCCATCTGGCGCACTGGCAGATCAATTAGGCAGAAAAAAATTAGTGGTCATCTCAGCATTTTTGATGGTTGGTGAAATTGGAATACTCCTCATCACTCCCGTAGGATCTGGAATCGTTTTTTGGATGTTTTTTATCAATAGGATTTTAAGCGGAGCGGCCGAAGCAGCAGCAAGCGGAGCTGACGAGGCGCTAGCGTATGACAGCATCCCTATAGAGTCTCGAGAAAATACATGGAAGAGAACAATGAAGAACGTCATGATTATGATGTCTGTTGGTTTTGTAATAAGCTCTATTATTGGTGCACTAGTTTACTCCGAAGAATTTATTAACGGATTAGTGTCCATGGTTGGATTAGACATAAGTTTTTCTAAGGAACAGACCCTAAAGTTTCCATTGTTTTTGAATTTCATTACATCGATAGGAGTTCTGATTGTTGCTCTTAAATTTGAAGAGCAACATATTCCAAAAAATCAAAAAAAATTACATGCAGTAAAAGAAAGTTTTTCAGGAACACTAAGTGCAGGACGATGGATATTAAACACGCCCTCAGCAACTGTTCTTATTTTGATTGGCTTATTTTATGATAGCATTATAAGAGTTTTTTATACAGTTTTATCAAATGTCTACCGAGTATTAAAAATACCTGAATGGTCTTGGGGATTCGTCGGAGCAGTTGCCTCAATTGTCGGTATAGGAGTAGCCATAACGTGTGAAAAAATGGCAACCAAATTCACCCCTACAGTTAATTTTGGAGTCGTCACTTTACTAACTTTCTTGGGATGCTTGGCTCTCTCTGCGGCAATTCCTGGTTGGGGTATTCTATTATTACTTCCGATGTTCACATCAATGAGGTTTCTTCAATATTTTCTCTCTCATTATTTGAATAAAGTCACACCCTCAGAGCAAAGGGCAACGGTACTAAGCTTTAAAGGACTGACAATGAACTTAGCATTTGGAATACTGACTCAAATTTTTGGAATCTTAACGGCTCAGATTTACTTATCAGGAAAATTTGATCAAATGATTGATCCAGAATTGGAAGCTTTTAAATATTGCCTTAAATGGTGGCCTTTATATTTCATTGTCGGATGCCTTTTATTACACCTTTTTATAAGACTTAAATACAGACAAAGCCTCACGCAGATAATCAAAAAATGAGAACTTTCAATTCCCGAGAAAGGTTTCTAATTATTATTTAGCTTATCAATTCCTTAATTGGCAGCCCATTTTTGAGTAGATATTGCGGCCTCCCTGTCGAGTCTTCGACCGTAGTGCTACTAGGATCAATTCCAATATTATGGTAAAGAGTCGCAATGACATCTTGATAAGAAACTGGTCTCTCAATAACTTCGGAGGCATAACGATCTGTCGAACCTATAACTTGACCGGTATTCATTCCTCCTCCAGCCATCATTGCCATCGCAACTTTTGGCCAATGATCCCGCCCTCCGTTAGAGTTAACTTTTGGAGTCCTTCCAAATTCACCCCAAGCAAGAACAGTAACATCATTTATTAAACCTCTTTCCTCTAAATCTTTTATTAGCGCGGCAATTGCATGATCAAATATCGGAACTAACTGTTTCATGCGCGGGAAATTTTTTGAATGTGTATCGAAATCACTGAGTGAAACGTTAACTACTCTTACTCCAGCCTCTATCAGGCGACGCGCGAGAAGTAATTTTTTAGCGGCTTGCGGACCTTCACTAGTAAAGAATGCAAGCTCTTTTTCTTTCATCATGGGCACATATTTTGAAACAATTCTCGGATCCTCCTTAGATAAGTCCATCGCTTCGGCAAATTTCCCTGAAGTTAAAATTCCATACGCCTGTTGGGTAAAAGTATCAAATGCACCCATAGATCCAATGGCATCAATCTCTCGACGCGTTTTATCCAAACCTTGCAACAAACTTACTCGATCATCTAATCTTCCAACCGATAATTGATCATTGAGCCTTAACTTAACAGAATGACCTTTCCTCAACTTTAAAAACTCAGTCTTCATTCCATCCTCAAGTTCTCTTTTAAACATTGAAGATATATCCGGCCTAAAGGGATTAGCAGAAGGACCTAAAAATCCTGGCCTAACACTATTACGAACTTGGCCACGACCCTGCATTAAATCAACAAAGGCAGGAGCCGAATCTTTAGGAGACCCCATGATCTTGTTGACCACGCAACCCATAGCAGGCCAACCTCCAGCAGGAGAAATCTCTGAAGCTTTAAAACCTGACTGACATTGAAAAGCATTATGTTGACCATCAGCTCCGATAAGCGAACGAATGAATGCAAATTTCTTTGCCGATTTTGCAACCTTTGGCATTAACTCTGATAAGTGCACTCCTGGCAGTTGCGATCTTATGGACTTGATATCGCCTCGATACTCCACTGGTGAATCAGGCTTGGGATCAATCATGTCCATTTGCGGCGGACCACCATCAAGATGAATGTGTATAATGGATTTATTTGATGAACCCTTATTATTAATCGACTCAGCTCGAAGTAAATCCGCTAAGCCAAAAGAGCCTAGGCCGAGAGTTCCGGCACTCAAGAAACTACGACGTGAAATACCATCACAATTATTAGACGGTCCTCCAGTCGCATAAAACATAAATTTATATTAACCTTTTTTGAGATTCGATCAAGCCAAGGCAATAAAAGAAAGTGACGTGAAAACAGGAGAAAAAAGTAATTTTAAATTCATTAGAAACCTAAAAAACACTATTATCTTTTGAAAGTAGAACTATTATTCTATTCCTCAAAAACCTATTAGAAAAAAGATATTATACATTTAAAAATTCTCAGCTATTACCAAGTAATAAAAATTGAGGTCAAAATAATGAAACTCTCTTTACTAGCCATTCTATTTTTTACTTTTGCTATTTCGCAATCTAGGGCTGGCACATCTCAACCCAAAAACCCATACCTAAAAGAGTTTGCAAAAAATGGAGCTCTAGAAATCAGAATTCCTACTTTTATAAATAGAGGCTGGAAAGAAAGTTTAGTAACTTATGCTATCGAATTCAAAGGAGCTAATTTAAAAGAAGAAGACTTAATCTTAAAAAACTCAAACCAATCAGAGATCCCTTTCCAATTATCTGAAATCAGAAAAGATACCCAAGGATACCTATCATTTGGTAGGCTGAGTTTTATTACTGATCACAAGAAAGAAAATGATACTGTTTTTAATCTAGTCAAAGGTTCATCCAAGAATAGCGACCCCGTTTTGTCTAAAATAGAAAATGATAACGGTGTCATGATCGATAATGGGAAAATAAAAATCCTAGTATCAAAGACATTAAGTAAACCAAACAACAAAGAACCTTTACCCGCCCCTATTCTTGGTATTGATAATGGGAAAGGATGGCAAGCCTTGCCTAAGGTATTAGGCGATAATCCAAAATTAATTTCAATCATTAGTGAAACTCAAGAAAATGGAAAAATATTTTTAATCCATAAAATTGATTACAACTTTAGTGGAGGGTCAAAATATGAAATGACTATCAAAGTAGTCAGAGATCAAAAAACAATTGAAATCATTGAAAAATTCAAGGGACTGGATAAAAACTTTGCCAGCAATTCCCTGAGCTCGATTAGACAATTTATTAAATCCGATAATGATCATAATTTAGTTACTCTTGATAAAGCCAAGGACTGGATCTTTTTAAAAGATACTAAACAGAAATCCATACCTCCAGAATTCTTACTTTTTAGCCTACAGGGAAGAACTAATGAAATTTTGGAAAACGCCTATATAAAGAGCAATAAAGATCAATCCTTAATGACCGAATACGATTGCCTTGAATTAGCAGAAACCGGCTTCCTTTTCCCCGAACATCCACTGAGTAAAGAATGGTTAGATCAATCAGAAAAAATCTTGCGAAACAAAAAATCAAGGTCCACCTCACTGCCCAAAGAAACAGAAAGATTAGGATTGATTCTTGAATGCGTGATCGGTTTGCAAAGCAAAGAAATAAGAAACTATGAGAAGATCAAAAAACCCCTAGGAATACAACCCAATGGCAGCGTCATTTTGACCAAAAATGATAACGAGGAAATTAGTATCTCAGCTAAGGGTGAAATAAAAATAAAGAGTAAAGAAAATGAGCTCTCTTCTTTGAATTTAATGTCATCAGAAAATGAAAATCAAAATTCATCAATTCAAAGCTCATTTAGTTACATAGATCTTAAGGATCTTGCAATGAGCAATATAACTTTTTCAAACAATCAAAAATTCGAAACGAATAGAAGGGTTCTCAATGTCAATGACCACTACTCAGCTATCATTGAAGATCTGAGTTCACCAAATTCAAAAATTGTTTTCTCCGCAAAGACCTCTAAACCTAAGGTCTTCTTTGCAATACCTCACGATAATGAGCTTAAAATTAATGAAGATAAGCCGTTAGAAATTTCATTATCAGGACAACTTAAGGATTTCAATGGTGTTAGCATCATACCGAAAAATAAGAGAGTATCAGTTAATAAACTTTCAACCGATTCAACTTCTGTCATCGCAAGTGGCCCTTTAAATAACGTTATATTGATAGATACAGATCAAGGATCAGACAGACTATTTATTGGCAAAAAATCTGAAAGAATAATAAAAAAAGGCAAAGGATGGTCGGTTAATTCATCACTGGCTTTGATCAGAGAGCTAGGCCCCAGCAAAAGGCATTTAAGTGTTTTCGGAAACAATAAAGGCTTAATCCATAGCATTTCCTCAGATCACTTAACTCTTGAGGTTGAAGGCAGTAATATTTCAGCGACCGCGGAATACAGAATTCCTAAAAAGAGTAAAACAAGAGATCCCATAGTATTTAATTCATCTGGAAGCTATAATGCACCTGAGGGAGGAACTCTAAGAATTATGTTTGGAGAGAATTCTAAAACAAGCAATTCATCAGGAAAAAGTTTATTGGCTTTTTGGAAATTCGATGAAGGAAAGGGTAATGAATTTGTGGACATTAAGGATCCTGAAAAAAAAGCTATCCTCAATGAGAATAATCAAGTGGTATGGGTAGATGGAATTGGATTTGAAAAAGGATCCGCAGTTCAACTAAATCCATCCACTCAAATAGACACTACTTTTGAAAAAATAATTCCTGGCAATAGTAGCGTTTCAATATGGGTTAAAACGACTCAATCGGGAAAGCTTCTTAACCTCATCCAAGATAAAACAAATCCTAAGAGCCACACAAAAATTCTTGAGGTAACAAAAAGTGGGATGGTGAAAATTTCTCAAAATGGTAATAATCCATTCGAAATAATCGGAGAATCAAAAATCAATGATGGTAAATGGCATCACATTACATGGATTACCGAAGAATTCTTAGATGAAACCATAATCGATCATTCTCTTGTTAAGCACTCTCTATATGTTGACTCTAAACTTCAAAAAGAGACCTCTATTAAAGAGAACATCAAAAATAAAAAAGAGAAATATAAAATAAAGATTGGACGCGGTGAAATGTCTTCATCGAAGCAACTAGATATTTCTGGAATTGATGGAGCAATCGATAATTTAAGAATATATAACTTTGCCCTTTCTGAGGGGGAAATTCATGGAATTACAATGGTTGGGCTCAAGCGGTCTCCAATAGCAATAACATCGACACCTCAGAAAATGCTTCGCGTCGGAGAAGAATTTGAGTACAGCCTTAAGTACACCGGAGGTGGTCCTTTTGTAAGATTCACTTTCAACAACGTTCCGAAGTGGGCCAGAGTCGAAGGTCGAATAATTGGAACCCCTACTCAAAGGGATATAGGCTTAAGCAAACCTATTACTATAGTAGGAATGAGTCCATGGGGACCTGGGCAACAAAGTTTCTCAATCAGCGTGCAACCTCCACTAGTAAAAAGAGAGTGGAAGATACAAGCCAACGGAAAGCAGCTCCTTACAAAATACATTGGAATGGGTGTCGAAGCAACGCTGCCTAAAGGATCAGGGCAATGGAGTTTTACAAAAGAGAAACCTGCTTTAAGGAAACCACTAATCATGAAGTTAGAAAACACTTCATCTGGTATAAATTTCCAGATTCGTGGAACTCCAAGCGTTACTAACTATTTATTTGAAAGCAGTAAAGACTCAGGAAAAACATGGCAGACAGTTCTTAAAGGAAGAGGACTACGTCACAAAACAAATGCTCTTAAAAATGGGAACTACTTATTGCGAGTTTCAGCACTTCCAGCGGCCTCTTCCCCAATTCTTTCCAGTGTAGTTGAATTTAACTTAAACAATGACCCTCCAAGTCAGCCCCAAAGACCTGAAGTTTTTTCCGCTAAAAATTCCGTTCGATTAAAATGGAATCATCATATTGGAGCCTACGAATACAATGTATTCAGGCGAAAGCTAGGATCTCAAAACTGGAAAAAGATATACAACGGACGATCTCTTGGGTTTGTTGATAAAGAAGCCCAAGGATCATTGGAGAGATTTGATTCACCAGGACTAAAAGCTGGGGCTAATGAACAAATAAATGGCTTAACTATTTATGAGTACTGCATCTCTTGTATTGATAAAAATGGTGAAAGCATCAAATCTAAAATTCGAAATTCCGATCCAAGAAACTGGTAATCATTAATATAACAATTAAAACATAAATATCATAATTCAGATGCCCATTAAGTTTTTACATACAAGAATCAGAGTAAGTAACATGGATAGCTCAATTTCCTTCTACGAAAAATTGGGATTCAAACTCACTAGAAAAAATGACAACTCACCATCTGGCAACAGACTTGCATTTCTTGAACTTGAAGGAAGTGAACATTTCCTGGAACTCTGTTATTCTCCAGATTTTGTCGTCGATTTTCCTGAAGATTTAATGCATACATGCGTTGGGGTTGAGGATATAATTGAATACTGTGATTCACTCGAGAATCAGGGCATTGAAATCTGGCCAGATGAGTGGAGAGAAAAATTCAAAGAAGACCAATCTAAAATGGCTTTCGTAACTGATCCGGATGGTTATGAAGTAGAAATTCTGGAGAGGCAATAAAGGGAAATAGTCGGTGTTTTCCGACTTCTAAAATGATTTTCCTACTTCCTTTAGCTAGCGCTGTAATTTATCCATTTGCTAGCGTATTTTTAAAGAGAGCAATAGGTGAGGGTTGCGGACTTTTAAGAACTGCATTCGTCTCGAATATGGTTCTATTTTTAGTTTTCATATGTGCACTGCCTTTTAATGAAAAACCTCCAGAATGGAACTATATAGGTTGGCCACTCATTGCGGGCTTATGTTTCTTTGGCGGCCAAGTTTTTACTTTTGTTGCAATTCGATCAGGAGATGTATCAATTCAATCTCCTCTAATGGGTGTCAAAGTAATCTTCGTTGCTCTTTTCTCATTTATTTTAAAACCTGAGGAAGTACCGGGTTTAATTTGGGTTGGATCAATTTTGGCAGCAGCAGCAATCTTTCTTCTTGGTGGGGCCAGCTTTAAGAGCTTTAGAGATAATTCAAAAACTGTTTTTTGGTCTTTACTGGCTTGTGCATGTTTTGGTGGAAGCGATACCCTAGCAGGATATAAAAGTGCCGAATTTGGACCCATCCCATTCATTGTAATAATGGTATTAGTTGTGGCAGTTCTTTCCTTATTCATGGTCCCATTTTTTTCTTCACCGTTAAAATCCTGTCCAAGGAAAGCAATCGGCTTTGCAGCACTAGGTGGCTTAGCCATTGGCATTCAAGGGTTAATACTTAACCTCTCACTGGCATTCCTAGGGCAAGCAACTGCGATGAATATAATTTATTCAACTAGAGCACTTTGGGGCGTTTTGATAGTATGGATATTGGGAGCCGTACTTGGAAACAATGAGGCGGCTTTACATGGTCACAAGGTTATGTTTAAACGATTTGCTGGAGCTTTATTATTAAGCATTTCCGTAATCATGGTATTTCTTTAATGATTGGCAACCTCTATTTTTAGGCCTATAAGCGATATACAAAAACCATCATATTTCTCATGAAGTCCCACCAAATCATTAAAGAATCTTGTAAAAAACGTGGAATAAAATCTATTGCATCGGAAATTGGTGTATCTAGTTCCTTAATGTACAAATGGAGTCAGCCTTATGATGGGTCTGGCAGTGGAAGCAAAAATCCTCTTGATAGAATAGTAGAACTTATTAATGCAATTCAAGATCCCGCTGTTATCGAATGGATATGTGAACAATCAGGAGGTTACTTCGTTCGAGATCCTGAGAGCCGACAACAGAAAAGTTTTGAAGTTATGCCTGCAACAAATGAGATCGTAGCACAATTCTCAGCTCTCCTCGGAGAAATCAGTCAAGCTGCTCAAGACAATACAATAGAGAAAAAAGAATCTGAAAAAATAAGACAAGTCTGGAACGCCCTAAAATCTTTCACCGAAGGATTTGTACAGTGCTGTGAAGAGGGAGATTTTAGACGTATAATTGAAGGCGAAAAAAAAACCAAATAGGTTAAGAATTGATTGAGATTAAGAAGTATATTTTGTTACAATTCATTATATCTTTAAACAATGCCAAGTTACGATTTCAAAGACAAAGTCACTGTAATTACAGGTGGCGGATCTGGAATTGGGGAAGCAATCAGTAAACATTTTTCAGATAAGAGGGCAAAAATTATTATTCTCGACAGCAATCAATCTGAAGGGCAACGGGTCGCACAACAAATTAATGCAGACTTCATCCATTGTGATATCTCCGAAACTAAATCAGTTGATAATGCATTCAATCAAATCGAAAGCACCCATGGCAGCATTAACATCCTAATCAATAATGCAGGGATTGCGCATATTGGAAAGATTACTGAAACCGATCCTGAAGATTTTGATAGAATAATGAAGGTAAATGTTCGTGGAGCCTTTCTGTGTATTAAGGCTTCTATAAAGTCGATGATTAAAAATCAAAATGGATGCATTTTAAACATGGCCTCCGTCGCCTCTAATTTAGGTATTCCTGACCGTTTTGCTTATTCTACTAGCAAAGGGGCCATTTATACGATGACCTTGTCTGTGGCTAGAGACTTTGTTGATCAAGGCATACGCTGTAATTGTATATGCCCTGCTCGAGTCCATACTCCTTTCGTGGATAATTACTTAAAAAACAATTACCCGGGGAAGGAAAAAGAAATGTTTCAACAGCTTGAAGCCACGCAACCAATCGGAAGAATGGCAAAACCAGAGGAAATTGCATCATTGGCTGCATATATATGCTCTGATGAAGCTGCATTTGTCACGGGATCTGCTTTCGATATTGACGGAGGCTTTACACATTTAAAATAATATAAAACACATGAAATTAATTCGATTTGGTAAACAAGGTGAAGAGAAACCTGGAATTCTATTGAGTAATGATGAGAAGATTGATGTTTCATCTTTTGTAAGTGATTACGATGAAAAGTTTTTCGGATCAGGAGGATTAATTAGTCTTAAAGATTGGTTGAGTGAAAATGAAGCGAGTGCCCCAAGATTAGATGATAACGTTCGTATAGGATCTCCAATCGCCAGACCCAGTAAAATAATTTGTATTGGTCTAAACTTCAAGGACCATGCTGCAGAGTCAGGATTTGACGCACCTGAGGAACCTCTCATTTTTGGTAAAGCCACCTCCGCTATTTGTGGTCCTTATGACAACATTATAATTCCAAGAGGAAGCGAACAAACAGACTGGGAAGTGGAACTCGGTGTAGTGATTGGTAAAAAAACTAGTTATGTGGATCAAGATCAGGCTTTAGAGCATGTTGGGGGATATGTCCTCCACAATGATGTAAGCGAGCGCGCTTTTCAAAAAGATAGAGGCGGTCAATGGATCAAAGGTAAGAGCGCTGACACTTTTGCTCCTATGGGTCCTTTCATGGCCACTCCAGATGAAATTGATAACATCAGTGACATGAGGATGTGGCTCAATGTTAATGGTGAAAACATGCAAGATGGCAACACTTCCAATCTGATATTTAGTGTTGATCATGTGGTTAGTTATCTGAGTCAATTTATGACTTTATTACCTGGTGATGTTATTTCTACTGGAACGCCTGCAGGTGTTGGCATGGGGATGAACCCAGAAAAATACTTAAAGCCTGGTGATGTTGTTGAGCTTGGAATTGATGGCCTCGGATCTTCAAAACAAAATGTCGTGGCTTACGAAGAATAAAAATGGATCTCGAATTAGAGGGTAAAAAAGTTGTCGTTACAGGAGGAGCGAAAGGTATCGGCGCATCAATTGTTAGGTCTTTCGCCAAAGAGGGTGCCGTGCCAATCTTACTCGGAAGAAATCCAGACGAGGCGGAGGAACTAATCAATGAAATAGGAATTGGCCATTCATTTCATCTGGAGCTTACCAACCTTATTGAAATCGAAAGTACAGCAAAAAGAATTTCCGAAGAAATTGGAGAAATTGACATTCTAGTTAACAACGCAGGTGTAAATGATGGAATCGGTTTAGAAGAGGAGCCTATAAAGTTTATTGAATCATTAAGCCGAAATCTTGTTCACCCTTTTGCACTCGCACATCACTTTATAAATGACTTAAAGAAAACAAGAGGAGTTATTATAAACATTGGTTCAAAAGTTGCAGAAACAGGCCAAGGTGGCACTTCCGGTTACGCCGCTTCAAAAGGTGGACTTAATGCCTTAACAAGAGAATGGGCGATCGATCTTGCTCCTCATGGGGTTAGAGTGAACTGTGTAATACCTGCAGAGGTCATGACCCCATTGTATGAAAAGTGGTTATCCAAAAGGAATGATCCTGAAAAAGCCAGAAAAGAGATCGAATCACTGATACCACTGGAGAATAGATTCACTACATCAGAAGAAATTGCTGACATGGTGGTCTTTTTAGCCTCTTCAAAATCTGCTCATACGACTGGACAAATTATCTATCCCGACGGGGGATACACTCACCTTGATAGAGCTTTCAAAAATTAAGTAAGTCCAACTTAATGATAAAACATACAGATATTG
>JACETS010000037.1 GCA_013911195.1 Verrucomicrobiales bacterium
CATTTTGAGATGAGAGAATCTAATGTAACTGATCCTGGAAGAGGGTATTCTAAAAAGTCACTAAATCGAATGGATCCCACGTTAACAATCAAAAAATGGAGAGGGGTGAATAATGATGTTTTGAATTTATCTCCAAGCGTTTTAGAAAGTGAAGAAAATATAGAAACCTTAGAATTTGATTTTTAAAGTGGTTGCCAGAGAACTACGACACCATTGAACAAACTGCCGTTGCTGCCGTCAGGCCCTGGCGGATTCGTCAGTCAATAATTCATAGACCCTGGACAACCAAGTGTAGTTTATTCGATCAATGAATTGGGACAACCAATTTTTTCTTACTGATTAATATTAAACTGTTTTTTCTGCCCCAATAGACTCAGCGATCTTTAAATAATAATCTGAACTCCCCTCAATGTGGTCATTTTGTATCAGATGATCGAGGAATTTGTTGCATTTATTTGAACTGCAGCCAGCAATATGAGGGATGCCGCATTGTTTGATTTTTTTGGCATCTTTTTTTGATTTTTGAAATAGCACGGCAGCATCAAAAACTGAATTGGTTATTTTTTCTGATAAATCTTTATTCCAGCCGAGAAGGCCTTTTTCAATTATTTGAAAATGATTTTCTTGTAAGTTCCACAGTGGAGAAAAATCACTATTACATAGGATTGTGATTTCCGCATCGGGTCTGCCTTCTGCTATCTTTTTTATAGCACCCATTGATAATTTACATTTTTCCTCTGTGTTTGGAGCCAATAGGATTATTTTGAACTTTTTTAGAGTTTTACGATCAAATTCACTTGGGATGCAGTAACTTCTCTTATGGTAATATGTTAAGAATTTTGTTTTAGGAACCTTCCATCTATCGTGAAGCCAGAACCAGTCCTCAGGAGAGGAGCGAATCATTTTCTCTACTTCTAGATTCATTCTTGCAGTTGTCTTTGATATTTTTTCACCTTTATCAACCTGCATTGGCTTGCTAACAGTAATTTTCCATTTAGCTGGTTTTAGAGTAGATACAAAATAAGGATACATAGTTGCACCTGTTTTTTTAGCCATTAAAGGGGCAAGGTTTGAAGTTGATGCCAGTTTGCCAAACAGTGGGCACCATATACCTTTGTATCCAGCATTTTGATCAACTAAGATACCAAGGCTTTCTCCTTCATTCAGATGTTTTATAGGGGCGTGAAATCCTTCCTTTCGATCAAATGCCTTTAGGCCATTTTGTTCTCTTCTTTTAAGGACATGTTTATCTATAAGTTTGTTTGATAAAGCACGATATATAGCACCTAATTTAATTGAGGGTGAAACTGATTTGATTTGCGCGAGTAATTCCCAGGCTCCCATATGAGGTGTGAGATAAATTATAGGCGTTTTTGCAATTTCGCTTCTCTCTAGATATTCAGTACCTTCAAATTCGACATAGTCTTCTATTCGCTCGCTGCTAAGTGTCGTGATTTTAACGCTGCATAAAAAATTTGCACCAAGTCTTGAAAAGTGAAGTTTTGCTAGTTTTGCTAATTCACTTTCAGAGTGACTGTCTCCGTAAGCAAAGCGTAAATTTCTGATTGCAAGTGACCTGTATTTTTTGAGGAGGTAAAATAATAATGTGCCAGATAAGCTGCCTATCCAATAGCATATTCTCATAGGAATAACGGATATGATGCCTTCGGCGAGTCGAAATAGGATATAAGAAATCCAATCGACTATATTTACACTACGCGCACTCATTGCCTTATGAGTGTGTGATCATAATCGATAAAATTCAATTATGGAGATTCTTTCTCGGTCTCCTCGGTAGGTTCCGGAGTAGGTTCCGGAGTAGGTTCCGGAGTAGGTTCCGGAGTAGGTTCCGGAGTAGGTTCCGGAGTAGGTTCCGGAGTAGGTTCCGGAGTAGGTTCCGGAGTAGGTTCCGGAGTAGGTTCCGTATCAATTAGTGCCGGCTCAGTATTTGATGAAGCCGGTCCCATTGATTGTTGACCGCCCTCAATTTCAAGACCGGTATTTCCATGTTCTTGCTTTTTGGCAACGAGTACTGACAAAATTAGAGTGATTACAAAAAACGTAATAGCCAAAATGACTGTTGCTTTTTGTAGTACATTAGTGGTTTGAGCGCCCCAGACTTGATCTGTTATGCCTCCTCCAAAAGCGGCGCCTAGGCCTTCTTGTTTAGGTCTTTGCATGAGTACAGCAAAGATCATTAGCAAACAAACGATTGCTAGAATTACAATAAGAAATACTATGAGCGCATTTAACATGGGGCGCCGAGTATAGTGCTAATACCATGAAATGTAAAGGAATTGAGGGTCAATAACCTAAATCTATACTTTACCTATATAGAATAGGGGGTATAATTTCTATCCCTCCCATAACCATAAAATGGCATTTAACCTAAAAACTAAGCATAATTTTAATGTTTCCGATGAAGCTGACCGCCTAGAGCATGTCAATCTTGATGAATTATTACGCTGGTGCTGGGATTATTTTGGCGATAAAGCGGCAATAGGCACAAGTTTTCAAGGGTCAGGTCTCGTCATTATAGACCATGCCATTCGTAATGATTTTCGCTTTCCTATTTTTACAATAGATACTGGATTTTTATTCCCTGAAACTCTCGAGCTCAAAGAGAAATTGGAAAATTTTTGGGATTTAGAAATTCAAAGCGTAAACCCTGAGCAAACGGTTAAGGAGCAGGAGAAGACAATGGGTCCGGAGCTATGGAAAACTAATCCGGACACATGCTGTCAGATGCGCAAAGTTCTGCCATTGCAATCAAAGCTAGCTTCATTAGACGTATGGATTACTGGATTACGCAGGGGCCAGTCTGAAGAAAGAAAATCAACCAAGATTCTTGAGATGTATGAGTTTGATAAGTTACGTGAGAGCTATATTTTCAAATTAAATCCCATGGTCAATTGGAGTAGAGAGAAAGTTTGGAATTATATTGAGGATAATAATATTCCTTATAACCCTTTACACAATCAGGGATACCGTTCAATTGGGTGCTGGCCGTGCACCAAGGCCGTCGACGGCGATCAAGATGAAAGAGCTGGTAGATGGGAAGGTTTTAATAAAACAGAATGTGGGATTCATACATTCCTTGGACAAGGTATATAACATAATTTTTGAAATAATAATTTTCAATGTCTTCTTACCGTGTAAATCATATTCAGCAACTTGAGAGTGAAGCTATTTTTGTTCTCCGTGAAGTGGCCGCTCAATTTGACAATCCTGTGATGATGTTTTCAGGAGGAAAGGACTCAATCGTGATGGCTCATTTAGCATCAAAAGCATTTCACCCAGCCAAATTACCTTTTCCGTTACTTCATGTTGATACCGGCCACAATTTTATTGAGACAATTAATTATATTGACGAATTTGTTAAGAATATTGATGCGAGACTCATTGTAGCGAAAGTTCAAGATTCGATTGATCAGGGTAGGGTTATTGAAGAAAAGGGTCAGTTCGCAAGCCGTAATGCGCTACAGACTGTCACATTGCTCGATGCTCTTGAGGAAGGGAATTATGATGCTGCGCTTGGAGGTGGTCGAAGAGATGAGGAAAAAGCGAGAGCCAAAGAAAGATTCTTTAGCCACAGAGATAACTTTGGTCAATGGGATCCAAAAAATCAGCGCCCGGAATTATGGAATATTTTTAACGGAAGAAAGGAACATGGTGAACACTTTAGAGTTTTTCCTTTATCCAATTGGACTGAAATGGATGTGTGGCAATACATTAAGTTAGAAGAAATTTTAATTCCAGATCTCTATTATTCTCACGAACGCGAGGTTTTTGAAAGATCTGGTTCATTGTTGGCCGTAACTGAATACACTCCTCTTCAAAAAGACGAGAACAGTACATTTAAAAAAGTTCGTTTTAGAACTATTGGAGATACCACCTGTACCGGAGCGGTGGAGTCAAATGCGGATAGTATTGATAAAATTATTTCTGAAGTGGCAGCTGCTCATCAGACTGAGAGGGGGACTAGAGCTGATGATAGGCGAACGGAAACAGCTATGGAGGACAGAAAAAAAGAGGGTTATTTTTAAAATTTAATCTAAATTTTTAATGGAAAATAATTACAAAGAACAAAGTGACTATGCGGAAATGGATCTTCTACGATTCACTACTGCTGGCTCTGTGGATGATGGTAAATCAACACTAATTGGACGTTTACTTTATGATTCAAAGAATATTTTTGAAGATCAAATTCAAGCTGTTGAGGAATCTTCAAAGAAAAGAGGAGATGATCATATTAATCTTGCTCTTCTAACTGATGGTCTAAAGGCAGAGAGGGAGCAAGGAATTACAATTGATGTAGCGTATCGTTATTTTGCTACGCCCAAACGTAAATTCATCATCGCAGATACCCCTGGTCATATTCAGTATACTAGAAACATGGTCACTGGTGCATCGACTGCAAATTTAGCAATTATTCTTGTTGATGCGCGTAAAGGAATCGTTGAACAAACTTGTCGCCATGCTTTTATCGCAAATCTCCTCAGGATACAACATGTCATTGTCGCTATTAATAAAATGGATCTAGTCGATTACGATGAGGCCGTTTACGAGTCTATTATTGAAAGCTTTAAGTCTTTTTCCTCAAGATTAGGAAATTTTATTGATGTAACTTTTATTCCTATTAGCGCATTAAATGGTGACAATGTTGTGGATAGGTCAGATAAAATGAACTGGTACTCGGGATCAACTTTGTTGTATCACCTCGAATCAGTTTATATTGGTTCTGATAGAAATCATGTGCAGGCAAGATTCCCTGTTCAGTGGGTAATCAGGCCACATTCAAACGAGCATCATGATTTTAGAGGTTATGCTGGTAGAGTGGCTGGAGGAGTATTTAAGCCTGGGGATGAAGTTCAAATATTACCATCAGGATTTACATCAGAAATTGAGTCGATTCATACAGCCGATGGTCCTATGGATGAGGTTTTTTCACCCCTATCCTGTTCCCTGCTTTTGAAAGAGGATATTGATATCAGTCGCGGAGATATGATAGTTAAAGTCAATAACCCTCCTCAAAGAGGTCAGGACATAGAGGCTATGCTATGTTGGTTTTCTGATAAGAAAATGATGATGAGGGGTAAATATTCCCTTCGTCATACGACCAAAGAAGTCAAAGCCATCGTAAGTGATTTACAGTACAAAATTAATATTAACACATTGAGGAAAATTGAGGATGATAAGGAGTTTGGTATGAATGAAATTGGAAGAGTTTCGATTAGGACTTCTTCACCCATTTATTTTGATTCTTATGAGAATAATCGAACAACCGGGAGCTTTATTCTTGTCGATGATGTAACTAATGAAACGGTTGCAGCTGGAATGATATCCTGAAAAGTCCCAAATATTCCCTAATTTTTCCTTAGATAATCAAATTTATCGGTATTTTCCGAAATTTCATAACGCTAGTTACATTAGACGGGTTGCACTTGGGCTGATTAATTGCCATCATGGGATATGCTAATGAGACAAAAAGCGAGCTTTGCTGTGATAATTGCTTTCTTTGCATGCACTGATTATTCAGAGGCAGACGAGAAGAAAGAAAATTCTAAACCTGCTCCAGGTCATTCTCATGCTGGCGAATCTTTTGATGACGGGCCAAGGCAGACCGCAATTAGAATTGATGGAACAGGTAACGTTAGTTTTCCTGTGACAACGAGTTGGTCCAAGGGGCAACAAATGTTCAATCAAGGGATTGGCCAGCTTCATGGTTTTTGGTATTATGAAGCAGAACGAACATTTCGTCAGATTGCAGCTGAGGACCCAAGCTGTGCTATGGCGTATTGGGGAATGTCGATGGCCAATTGGGAGAATACTAAAAGGTCAAAGGGTTTCATAGCGAAGGCAGTGGAGCTTAAAGATAAAGTATCGGAAAGAGAAAAATTGTATATTTCTGCACAGGAGTCTTTTCTAGCTGATGAGCCTAAAGATGTTAAAAAAAGAAGACAAAAACTTATTGAGGATATCGAGAATATAATTCACGAGTATCCAGATGACCTTGAGGCCAAAGCTATATTAGTTGTCCGATTATGGCAATTCAGTCATCGAGGAATACCTATCGGAAGTAGAGAATCTGTAGATGCTATGATGCAGCAGATCTTTAAAGAAAATCCCTTGCATCCTGCTCATCATTTTAGGATTCATCTCTGGGATGGTAAGAAACCTGTTCGAGCACTTTCCTCTGCTGCTGTGCTTCACCAAACGGCACCATCTATCGCCCATATGTGGCATATGTCAGGTCATATTTATAGTAAACTCAAACGTTATGCTGAGTCTGCTTATCATCAAGAAGCCTCAGCTAGGATTGATCATAATAAACAATCAGAATTCCGTGTTCTTCCAGATACCATTCATAATTATGCACATAATAATGAATGGCTTATTAGAAACTGGCATTATATCGGCAAAGTTAACGATTCTATATTGATGTCCAAGGGGCTTATTGACAATCCACAGCACCCAAAGCTCAATCACTATGGTAAGGGATATTCATCTTCTGCATTTGGAAGAAAAAGACTGGTGGAAACCTTAGAGCAATTTGAGCAATGGGATAAGATTCTTGAGTTATCCAAAACTCATTACTTAGAACCAACAGAAAATGAGAAGCTTCAAGCAGAACGCTTATTAGTTATTGGCCGGTCACATTTTGAAAAACAAGATACCAATTCTCTCAATAACATTTTAGGTCAGATTAATGAAAGGGTTTCCAAGTATGAGGAAATAAAGAAAAAAAAGACTGAAGAAGCTAAAAAGAAAGCTGAAGGTGAGAAGAAAAAAAAGGAAGAGGTTGATAAAATTGTCAAAGATGCGGCTCGTTCTAGTGAAGATAAATTAAAGTACTTAAGGCCGATACGCGACGAATTGAGTGTTTGCCATGAACTACTTCAAGGTGAGAAATTAGATGATGAAAGGGCTAAGAAAATTAAAAGAAAAAAACCCGCACTTGCAATGCTCCATCTCAAATATGGAGAAAAGTCTAAAGCCAAAGAAATTGCTCTCCAAGCCGTAAACGATGGAAAAAACCAAGTTTTACCTCTAGCTATCTACATTCATATTTTAGAGTCCATGGGAGACCAATCTGAATCTGAAAAACAATTTAGAATTTTACAGAATCAATCATCGTTAATTGACATAGAGTTCTCTCCGTTTATAAGGGTTCTCCCAATTGCCAAGCGTCTCGGTGAAACAGAAAATTGGAAGACTGATAAATCATGGCGTGGAGAAGATTTTGGTGAAAATAAACCCGAAAAACTTAATCATTTAGGCCCTTTAGTTTATCAATCTCCATCTGCACCTGATTTTGATTTATTGTGTGAAGATGGAACACGTTCTTCTCTTGAATCTTTTTCAGGTAAGCCAATCCTCTTAATTTTTTACCTTGGACATAATTGTGAACATTGTGTTGAACAACTTAACAATATAACTCCTTTTGCAAAAGAATTTGAAAACTCGGGAATTGAGATTGTGGCTGTTGGCCCTGAGCAGCTTAGTGAATTGGCAAAGGCCCATAACTTATGTTCATCAGGAGAAGAGGGATTCCCTTTTAAGTTATATTCTGATTTAGAGTCTGGATCATTTAAGGATTACCGCTCATATGATGATTTTGAGGGAATGCCACTCCATGGTGTCTTTCTAATAGATAAATCATCAAAGTTGAGATGGATGGATGTTGGTCCAGAGCCATTCCAGGATATTAAATTTCTTCTCCGAGAATCAAAAAGGTTACTTTCTATGTGATCTAGCTGGGTGGTTTAATAAATTTCATTATGTTCGATTTTCTTCTTTCAGGAATTCCTGAACTTTTACCACATTTTGAAAGCGCTCATCTTACCGCACTCTTACTCACTGTTATTCTTGGTTTCATAATAATTTTTTCCACCAAGGTTAAAGCCTCAACTCAATTTACAGGTATTGTCTCAGCAGTTTTAGCCATCTTATTAATCACATGTTATCCCGCGAAAATAATTAGTCGCACGCTTGATGGAATACCTCTTGATAAAGATTCAATGTTTCCTATGCACCTTTGTGATGTGGCAGCTGTTGCAGGTTTCTTCGCACTAGTCTTCAAGAATCGTCTTTGTGCCGAAATAACTTATTTCTTTGGCTTGGCGGCGACACTACAGGCATTATTCACTCCATCAACCTGCTATAACTTTCCGAGTTTTTCTTTTTTTGCGTTTTTTCAACTTCATTCGATTGTTGTCATCGTAGCCATCTACTTGCCCTTAGTATTAAATTGGAGACCAAGAAAAGGAGCAGTTATTAGAGTATGGATTTGCGGATTAATTTATGTATTAATTGCTGGTACTTTTGATTGGATTACCGGTGCGAATTATGGATTTTTTCGATATAAGGCAGAGGGTTCGTTAATGGACGTGCTTCATGATTGGCCTTTCTATATTATAGAAATGACCGTTTTAGCACTCATTTTTTTCTTAATATTAGCATTGCCTTTTGTTGGTAAAAAAAGGCAAAAAGCTAATTAGTATATTCATCTAATAATCCTAGATGCTTGATTAATCAGTTTACTTCCATTGTCCAGAAGTGATTCGATAAAACCTGTTAAACTTATTTCGTTTGAAACAAGTATTAGTGTCATGGAAAGAATCATTAGATTTATGAAATAGATAAAAACCAGTGAAAAGAAGGTGCCGTTTTGTTTTAGGTCAGGTTGGTTTTTAGTGATCATCCAGCTTGTGAAAGTTAAATGAAAACACCAGGTGATACCAACCGACATATAAAGTATCCAAGACCAGCTGAATCCAATTTTCCCCCAAAACAATACGTTTGGATGGTATTCAAATAAATTGTCTACAAAGATGCCTGTTATTCCAAACAGAGCTATCAGGATAACCGAATAGAAGGGGATAAAATATGGAGACAGAGAAATAATAACATTGTTTTTATTTGTAACGATATGACCTCCTCCAGATTTAACCTTGAATTCGCTAATCTTACCACCACAGAGGAGTACAAAAAAAGCATGAGTAAGTTCGTGACCTAAAACATACAGAAATAATGGTCTTGGTAGACCAAAAAAATAAATAAGCCATAAAAGGACTCCGATGAAAAAGAACCAAAGTTCTGCAGATTGAATTAGCATGGTCTTAGCTGAGGTTTCGCTAAAAGCGCTAAGAAAACTTTGAGTTGCCACAATACAACAAGGCAAGAGAAGTACCCCTACTCCTGATTTCAACCAATTAAGTGGAATATCGATTCCAGCAGAATCAGATCTTCGCTCCGTTTTGTGGGCTGTTGATGATTGAAGACGCGATGTGCGTTTTGGCGACCTTGATGGCATCTAGGTATCCGAGATTTACTATACTCGGCTTACATATTTTTTGGTTCTGGAATCTACTTTGATTTTATCGCCAGGTTTGACAAACAGAGGAACTTGAATTTCTATTCCAGTCTCTAAGGTCGCAGGCTTTTGAGGGTTGTTGGCGGTGTCACCTTTGATTCCTTCGGATGACTCTTTGACAGTTAATTCTACCTGAGAAGGTAGATCAATAGTCAAAGCTTTACCTTCTATGAAAAGAACTTCAACTACCAGATTCTCAATTAATAAATCTTTCGATTCTGCCAATAGTTCTGCACTAAGTTCTATGGAATCATAAGTTTCAGGATTCATAAAAAAGTAACCTGTTCCGTCTGTGTAACTGTATTCAAGTTTTTGTCGGTCTACTGTTATGACATCAACTTTATCAGAAGATGCGAATCGAATTGTTTTTGTTTTTCCTGACTGCAATGAACGGCAATTAGCCAGTATGATTGCATTTCCTTTTCCTGGTGTGCGATGGTCTAAGTCCAAAACCATAAGTTTTTCGCCACTATATTCAATGCATTGACCTTTTTTGATCTGAGTTGCTACTACTGCCATATAATAAATTTTGGGTTATTTTAATCTGTTTATTTTAATAGCGAAGGGAAACGCTTCAATGGAAAAAATTGATCACTTTAAATTAATTTCATTGTACTGAGGTCTTGAGAATCAACTAGCCCAATAGCATGCCCTTTTTCATTTACGACTACTAAATCATCAATACGATGAGAGCCTATCAATTTAATGGC
Source organism: Verrucomicrobiales bacterium (assembly GCA_013911195.1). GTDB lineage: Bacteria > Verrucomicrobiota > Verrucomicrobiia > Verrucomicrobiales > DEV007 > EC70. The sequence continues at coordinate 10,087 of JACETS010000037.1, forward strand.
CTCCGCTGCTAAACGATCGTCTCTAACGGTTACGGGATCTTTAGTCATAAATTCCGAAACATTATTATCCAGTATGTTCGGATTTTTTTGTATAGATCTTACAAAGTCACCTTGGGTGAGAATGCCCCGAAGATGACAATCTTCTTCTATTATAACTACCGCCCCCGATCGGTATTTTGTCATTTTCTCGAGAGCATCTCTTAATGTGGTTACTGATGATACAGTACAAAAGTCTTCACCGGCTCGCATGATATCCGAAACTTTTGTTAAAAGCGTTCTACCGAGTGATCCTCCTGGATGGAGTTTTGCAAAATCTTCTTTCACGAACCCTCTGGCCTCGAGTAGAGTCATTGCCAATGCATCACCGAGAACCAACATTGCAGTTGTACTTGATGTAGGAGCAAGGTTCATTGGGCAAGCCTCCCTCTTTACACTGGTGTTGAGAACGATATCACTATTCTTTCCCAGTGAAGATTCTGGTTTTCCAGTCATACTTATAAGACTAATTTCAAATCTTTTTAAGTAGGGTAGGACATTCAATATTTCTTGAGTTTCTCCGCTATAACTTAAGGCTAGTATTGTATCCCCATCAGATATAACACCAATATCACCGTGAAGGGCATTTTGTGTATTTAGTATCACACATGGTGCTCCAGTGCTGTTTAGAGTGGCCCCAATTTTGTGCCCTATGTTGTGAGATTTTCCAACACCAACTACCACAATTTTGTGTCCTGAGGAAATAGTTGATTCTAGTACTTCAATAGCTGACGAAAAATTTTCATCAATCCTATTTAAAAGGTCATTGATTTCGTCAATCTCAATTTGGATTACTCTCTTTGCTTGGGATAAGTGGTCCATTTTACTTCCTCAGTAATAGATAGATATAGACTCTATTTTGGATAATTGCATTCAAAGCTATCATTAAACGTCGATCTAATTCAAAAAACTTAAATAATAAGGAATTGTTAATAAACACTTAATATTGAACTTATACAAGATTCTCTCTTGATTGCTTACTAACTGAGGCTATAATTCCCGCCCTCCCACAAGAAGTGGTGAGAATGAAACCCTATTATTAAACTAAACAAATTCTCAGGACAGTGGATCAGCGATTTATGCTGAGCGCAGCCTAAAAGTTGATTAATTTCAACTCTTGCGTGCACCACCTGATACGAAAAAAACATGGCAGATCTTATCGAAGAACTCGTAGAAGCGGGTGTTCATTATGGGCACCAGAGTCGCAAGTGGAACCCCAAAATGAAACCTTTCCTTCTACAGAAGAGAAGTGGCGTCCACATTATTAATGTTGAAGAGACTGCTCTTAGATTAGAAGAAGCATCTGAATTTCTAAGTAAACTCGTTCTCGAAGGAGGCAAGGTACTTTTTGTTGGTTGTAAGCGCCAGGCTCAAGAAGCGGTAAGACAAGCCGCAGAGGCTTGTGGTCAATATTTTGTTAACCATCGTTGGTTGGGAGGTATGATGACTAATCTTGAAACCATTCGTAAGAGTGTTGATAGGCTTGAGTACCTCGAAGGGCTTGAAAACTCGGTTGAGAAAAAATTGATGAGTAAAAGTGAGTTAGCATCACTTAACCGGGAAAGAGAAAAACTTTTACGTAACTTGAGGGGTGTAAGAAATATGCGTGAACTGCCTCAAGCAGTTGTTATTGTTGATTCCGCTCGTGAACACATTGCAGTAAACGAGGCTCGACGTCTTAATATTCCTGTTGTTGCTATGATTGATTCTAATGCTGACCCCACACACATTACTTATCCGATCCCTGCTAACGACGATGCCATTCGATCTATCCGTATCGTTCTACAAAATTTGATTGATCCTGTTATAGCTGCAACTGATGGGGGGAAACTTGTTAAAAAGAAGAGGCCCGATATTGATGCGGGATAAGCTTTTGAAAACAGTCGCTATTTAGTAACAGAACTTAAATGGATCAATCCATTTTTATTAAGTAAGAACTCAATTTATAAAACCAAACCTCAATTAATTACGATGGCTGATATTACTGCTGCTTTAGTTAAAGAACTTAGAGATAAAACTAATGCTGGAATGATGGAGTGCAAAAATGCGCTCAAAGAGACTAGCGGAGACGTAGATGCTGCAATTAAATTTCTTAGAGAGCGAGGCGCCATTAAGGCTGCGAAAAAAGCAGACCGTGAAGCCAAAGAAGGAGTTGTTGCCGCTCAAATTGATGTTGAAGCAAGGTCTGGAGTTTTAGTGGAGGTAAATTGTGAAACTGACTTTGTTGCTAAAAACGATAATTTTAAAGCGTTCGTTTCTGAACTAACGGATTCTGTTGCCAGTGCTGGTGCAAATGATATCGAGTCTGCGAATGCTATCCAAAAAAGTGAAGGAACTCTAGATGATTTTGTAAAAGCAAAAGTCATTGAGTTAGGAGAAAACCTTCAATTTCGTCGCATGACGAGATATGAAGTTGAGGGTTCTGGTGTCGTGGCTTCTTATATCCATTTAGGTGGTAAGGTCGGTGTTCTTGTTGAAGTAAATTGTGCCAAAGATGAAACGGCTGCATCTGATGTATTTCGTGAATTAGTAAAGGACCTTACCCTCCATATTGCAGCTGCATCTCCTGCAGGAATCGGTAGAGATGAAATTTCTGATGACTTGGTGGAGGCTGAAAAAGATCTCTTCCGCAAGCAAATGGCAGACAGTGGTAAACCACCAGAGATTTTAGATAAAATTATAGAAGGTAAACTGGGTAAATTTTACAGCACCATATGTTTGCTAGAGCAAGGATTCATTAAAGATCCTGATAATACTATATCTGATTTACTAGCTTCTAAGGGTAAAGAATTGGATGATGAGATTTCCATTCGTCGATTCACTCGTTACGGAGTTGGTGAATAGTGGTCTATTAGAAAAACCTTCTAGCTGATAATATTGGTCTAGGACTGCATATCCTATTAATGCAATCCTCAAAGGTTTCTTCATTATTTAGGATTCCAATTTCAACTCTTAAAAAATAAACAGGCATATCTTCCCTTGCTTGGATCTCTGGAAAGCGCACATAGTCCTTTTCTGTAGTAACAATCATGTCAAGATCCCTATTTAGGCACTGATCAATGAATTTTTGTACTTCTCTTTTTCTATACCTGTGATGATCAGTATAACGCCGAGTTAATTCAATTTTAGCGCCTAAATTTTTAATTCCATCTTCGAAACTTTCTGGAACAGCTATACCAGAGATAGTTCCAATATCTTTGTCCTTTAGATGGTCAAGTGGTAACCTTTCATTAGTGTCGATATTTTCTAAATACTTTGGCTCGTGAGAACATTCAATAATTTCGGCAGTTCTATTATATTTCCTAATTCTTTTGATTAACTCTTCATTTGAAGAACCATCACATTTTGTAATAAAAATATAGCTAGCGCGTTTCAGGTTTTTTGGAGGTTCTCTTAGCGTTCCTCGTGGAAGAAGTTTTTCATTTCCGAATGGGGAATATTTATCTATCAAAACAATATCAAGTCTATGTCGCAATCTGAGATATTGGAGTCCGTCATCAAGTAGTAAAGTATCTACATCGAATTCTTTGATGGCATGAAGCCCCGCCTTCACTCGGTCTTTATCAACGACTATAGCGACACCATCTAAATTAGTTGCTAACATGTAAGGTTCATCACCGGCTGTCTCAGAATCTAAAAACACCTCTTTACCATCTGATACGACTCTCGGTGGTTCTTGGCTAATTGGGTTGCCCTGCATTTTACTTTTAATTCTATCTTTAAGGGAAGGCTTAACACTTTTGTAACCTCGACTTAGAATGGCCACTCTCCTGCCTCCAGCCGTTAAGGCTTTTGCAAATTTTTCTACTATGGGTGTTTTGCCGGTTCCTCCGACAGTTAGGTTGCCTATACTTACGACGAGGCAACCTAGATTATGTTCTCTTTTTATTCTAATTTTATAAAGCCAGAGTCTCAAACTTACCAAGTTTCTGTAAATTATAGACATCAATGAGAGGAGTATTCTTATAGCGCCTGCACGAAATCCCTTACGTCTGTTTAGGATTACATCTATCGCAAATTGTTCGAGTTCTTCTAAGCTTTCTTTCATGGAGGATTATGAACCTCTATTGGTGTTTTTTTCATATTAAGCTAAAGCTTGCCACTTCGCCATGAATCTATTATCAAATGAATATGGAACGACCCGATTTAAGAACCAATGATGAGCTCAGACCCGTGAGTTTTTTACCTAATATTGCTGCTAATTCAACAGGTTCTGTACTAGTCAGTTTCGGTAAAACTAGGGTAATCTGTTCTGCAATAATTCAACCAGGTGTTCCCAGGTGGATGAAGGAGCAAGGAGTGGAAGGGGGCTGGTTAACGGCCGAATATTCCATGTTACCTTATTCAACTGGAGGAGGGCGTAAACAAAGAGATGTCATGAAAGGTAAACTTGACGGGAGAAGTTCCGAGATACAGCGTCTTATTGGGCGATCTCTTCGTGCTGTCGTTGATCTTAAGAAGCTTGGACAAAATACCTTATGGATAGATTGTGATGTTTTGGAGGCTGATGGAGGCACACGTACTGCATCGATTACTGGTTCATCTGTTGCTTCTGCAATTGCTTTCGAAAAATTGATTGCTGAAGGAGCATTAAAAAACAATCCTCTCAAACAACATGTTTCTGCAGTAAGTTGTGGAATATACCAAGATGTTCCTATTCTTGATCTATGTTATGTAGAGGACCGTGATGCTTCTGTAGATTTTAATATTGTTATGACAGAATCGATGGATTTTGTTGAACTTCAAGGATCTGGTGAAGAGGCATCATTTACAAACGATGAGATGGAATCAATGTTGGGTCTTGGAAAAAAAGGTGTTTCTGAGATTATTGAATTACAAAAGCAGGCGGTATTAGAGGCCAAGGGAGATATGGAAAATGATGCAGCAAAAAAATTAGCTGACCATTTCAATAGATAATTTCTTAATTACTTAGCTAAGCTTTAATAGCTCGTTTCTAGTCATTAATTGGTTCTAATTGATTTTTTATGTCATTGATAGATTTTGATAAAATATCCGGGATTGCTAAAAATGCAGGTTCAGTAATCATGGATATTTACAATCGTGATGTTGAGGTGGAATTTAAGAGTGATCGCTCACCGCTTACCGAGGCGGATAAAAAATCCAATGAAGTAATAATTCAATCGCTTGAATCATTTTATCCAAACATTCCTATTATTTCAGAGGAGAATAGTGAGATATCTTATTCTGAGAGATCGTCATGGAGTGAATTTTGGCTTATTGACCCATTAGATGGAACAAAGGAATTCATTAAAAAGAATGGAGAGTTTACCGTGAATATTGCTTTGATTAGGGACGGTTATCCCGTTCTGGGCGTTGTTTATTTGCCTGTTGATGAAATTTTGTATTGTGCTGAAAAGGGCTCAGGAGCATTTAAAGAGGATCGAAGCGGGAATCTTTCCAAAATTTCTAATGGTGTTCATTATGATGAATTAGAACATATTAAAATTGTTGCCAGCCGTTCTCACATTACAGATGAAGTTAAAGAATTTGTAGAAGGCTTAAAGAATGAGGGAAAAGAAGTCGAAATGATTTCAGTGGGTAGTTCTTTAAAACTATGTCTTGTTGCTGAAGGTTCTGCGAATATTTATCCAAGATTTGGTCCAACAATGGAATGGGACACAGGTGCTGCCCAGGCGGTGGTTATGGAATCAGGAAGAGAAGTTCTTAACTATGAAACTAATGAATTACTCAACTATAATAAAAAGTCACTTCTTAACCCATGGTTTGTTGTGGAGTAATGTCGATTCAATTAATCTAGTATTATATTAATTGATTAAATAATGCGTATTATTGTTATAGGTTCTGGATATGTGGGTGAAACCTTTTCTATTTTGATGGAGGGTTTCGGGAATGAGATTTTCAGAATAACTAAAAGTGGTAGTGGTCATTCAATTGCTATGGATGTTTCGAATTTTAAATCTGTGCAATCTATTAAAGACAGTATTGGTGATGTGGATGCGGTGATTCATTGCGCTAGCTCTGGAAGTCGTGGAAAAGATAGAATTCAACAATATCAAAAAGTTTATGTAGAGGGTTGCAAAAATCTTGTGGAATCTTTTTCCGATTCCATGGTTCTTTTCGTAAGCAGTTCAAGTGTATATGGGCAAAATGATGAATCTATAGTTGATGAAAAATCAAAAACAGAACCTCCAGCAAAAACGAGTAAATTACTTTTGGAAGCCGAGAGAATCGCTTTAGATGCTAACGGCTCGGTGGCAAGGCTTTCTGGGATATATGGACCAGAAAGGTCTTATTTATTGAAGAGGTATCTTGAGGGTAATTCGCAAATTGATGGTTTTTCCTCAGATTCTAGTGGACGATGGATTAATCAAATCCATCGTGATGACGCAGCGCAGGCCATCGCTCACATTATAGAAAAAAAACTAGTTAATGAGGTTTTTAATGTGAACGATGATCAGCCTTTATTGCAAAGGGATTGTTATCAAGAGTTTGACCGTAGATTTAAAAATGGTATTCCGATGGTTAGAGAACCAGAGAAGGGTAAAGTTCGAGGTTGGTCGAATAAGAGAGTTTCAAATCTAAAAATCAAAAAGACTGGCTGGCAGCCGAAATATTCTAATTATTTTGATGCTTTGGATAACGATTTGCGAATCTTGCCTTCAATTACTGGTAATATGCTTAGAAATTAGGCAAGTATTGGGTGAATAACGTTGGCGGGTTTGACACCTGTTAATCGAAAGTCAAGACCTTGAAACTTATAGCTAAATTTCCGATAATCGATCCCAAATTGATGTAGTAGTGTGGCATGGAGATCGCGTACATTAACAACATCTTTAACAGAATTGTATCCTAATTCATCTGTCGCACCGTGGCTCACTCCACCCTTAATTCCTCCCCCAGCCATCCACAGAGAAAACCCCTTGATGTGGTGATCTCTACCATTGCCTTGAGCCATCGGAGTCCTACCAAATTCTCCTCCCCATATCACGAGTGTATCGTCAAGCATTCCTCTTTCTTTTAGGTCTTTTATTAAGGCTGCACTCCCTTTATCAACTAAACCGGCGGTATTTTTTGATGCATTTTTAATGCCTCCATGATGGTCCCATCCACGGTGATAAAGTTGTATGAATCTTACGCCTCTTTCTGCAAGTCGTCTTGCTAGTAGACAATTTGATGCAAAGGATCCGTCGCCTGGTTTTGCCCCATACATGTCTAGAACATGTT
>JACETS010000038.1 GCA_013911195.1 Verrucomicrobiales bacterium
GTATCCAATCGCCTCCTTTACCTATCTTCATTTTTACTTTTGATTTTGCCGATCCATTGAAAACATTGACGTAGACGGATTGCTTTTGATTGTTTTTCTGATCAATCGCATCAGGAGCTTGAATATTCATCTGATAAGAAGCTGGCTGTCGCGCAGCTTTGAAGTCTAGCACGTGTTTATTACCATCAAATGTGATGATTGAGTAGCCGTTTGGGGCGCCGTCGCGCATCGTTGTATGAGGGATTCCGACCTCGTCTTTGTTGCCCTTCCACCAAGTTCCGGAAACACAAACATTAATAACATGATGATGTGGCTCTTTCCCTTTCCAGCCATCTTTTGAATCTATCATTTTATGAGCATGCCAATGCGTATGACCTGATATGGACATCGTGTATGGTCTTTGCTCTATAAGTCTATAAAGTTTTTGACGGTTTCCTACATTGGTCAGAGGAATATGCATCATGAGCATGATTAATTTTTCTTTAGGAACAAGCGCGAGGTCATTTTTGACAAAAGTCAGCTGATCGTCATCCAGTCCTCCTCGATAGGTGTTTTTCTCTCCGGACCAGTCTACATCATCGAGGACGATGAAATGAACCGGGCCATGGTCGAAGCTATAATAATTTGGCCCAAAAAAACGATGAAATGTTTCGTCTGATCCAGCATCGTCTTTAGAATCAAAATTAATGTCATGGTTTCCAACAACATTATACCAAGGAATTCCAATAAGAGCTAGGTTGGCATTCGATTCTTTGAATAAATCAAGATCATCAAACATTATGTCACCTAGAGTTACTCCAAACTTAGCATCAGTCCCAATGAGTTCTGGTATAATATCATGGGCCATATAATTAATTTGTTCAATGGATCTGGGCTGAGGGTCACCAAAGAAGATGGCTTTGAATGTGTCCGGTTCTTTGTCTGCAATTAAGGCAAAGTCGATGGATTCCGGAAGAGGACCTGTTGGCTTTACTCCCTTGTACTTAAGATTTGGAGGTGAGCCTTTAGGTTTATGAATATAATAAAATTGAGGAAGGTTCTCTTTATTTAAAGGTGTTCTCCAATTCCTAGGTTTAATAACAAAGAAAATTGTATCATCATCGTGAGGCAATTCCCATTGACCTTGGGCATCTGTTTTGATTATTTCCTTTCCATTAGAAACAGCAATATTTGGAAGCCCAGGTTCTCCGTCATCTTTTTTCCCGTTCTGATTCTTATCATTGAACACGGTTCCTTGAGCTCCATGCAATAGATTGAGAGACAGGATTGCTGTTAATAAAATTAAAAACGATGATATTTTCATAAGGTATTAATTGATGTTTTTATTACCATATCTTGTGATGCATTAATGAATAACTTTAAAGGTTTTTCTGGTTAAAATAATTAAACCTTTAATAAATCCGCTAATATTCTTCTTATTTTTAATGAGGCTTGTCCTTTCAATCATATAACGATAAAAAAGGTTCATGAATATTGATAGAGTTGAACCCAAAAATATTTCCCGTCGCAAAGCAGTGCTCGTTGGAACATCTGCGATAGCTGCAACTTGTGCGATCTCAAAGGCAGATAACCACAAGGCAAAAAAAAGTGAAATTGTTAGACCCCCAACGGGTAAGGGCATTCTTCTCTCCGTAAAGCTTGGCATGATTGCTAAGAAGTTAAACGGTCAAAATCTTACTTTGACCCAGAGACTACAGATGGCAGCTGATGCCGGGCTAGACGGTGTCGATTTTGATGAAGCTGGAGCTCATACAGAGGAAGCGGCAAGAACGGCTGTCCAAGAATCTGGAGTCTTTGTTCATAACGCCATCAATCATGCGCATTGGGGTAAAAGATTAACCAGTTCAAGTGAGGCAGATCGAGAAACATCTAAAAAAAATATAGAACACTGCATCCGTCTTTCTCATGCTGCTGGTGGTAATGGCGTGCTTATTGTAATTGGGGCGGGAGGTGATGGCCCTGAGGATGTGATTGCTGAGAGATGCCGCCAGGAAATTAAGAAATTAATTCCTTTGGCTGCTTCACTGGGACAGCCTATTCTTTTTGAAAATGTTTGGAATAGAATGTTCTACGACCATGACAAAGCACCTGAACAGAGTGCCGAAAGACATGTTCAATTTATAGACAGTTTCAAGAGTCCATGGGTAGGCCAATACTTTGATATTGGTAATCACTGGAAGTATGGGCAGCCCGGTGAATGGATCCGGGAGTTTGGTCACCGGTGTGTTAAGTTGGATGTTAAAGGATTTAGTCGGGCCGCGAACAAATTTACCGAAATAGGAGAGGGTGACCTGCCTTGGGACCAAGTGCGTAAAGGCCTTAGTGATATTGGATTTACTGGGTGGGCAACAGCCGAGGTTGGTGGAGGTGGAGTTGACCGACTAAAAAAGGTACGAGAGCAAATGCAAAGAGCATTTGGTATATAGATTTAATACAAGTACTAGTTCACAAAGATTTGGATTTTGGGATCAGGTTCCTTAGCCTGACCAATTATTTTTGCATCTATAACACCTGAACTTTGAAGATCATTTAATGCGTCATTGGCTTGGTTTTGAGGGATCGAAACAAGCAATCCTCCACTGGTTTGAGGATCAAAGAGTATTTCTCTTTTTTCTGTTTTAGCGGACTCATTAAAATGCATGCTTGGCATTGTCTTTGCCCGATTATGCTTGTTTACTCCCGTGGAAACACCTAACTCATACATCTCATAGGCCTCATTCATGACTGGCACTTCATCCAAGTTAATATGAATTGATGCCTCAGAACCCTTGGCCATTTCAAGACCGTGTCCGGCCAAGCCAAATCCTGTTATGTCTGTTGCTGCATGAACATCATAGTTAAGAAATATTTCCGCCGCCTGCTTATTCAAAGCAGTTACAGTTTTTATACATGCATTAAATGCTTTTTTTGAAACTTTCCCTTTAAGATTAGCATTAAAAATTACACCACTCCCGATTGGCTTGGTGAGTATTAGAGCATCATCAGGTTGTACTCCTATATTACGCCAAATTTTTTCTGGATGGACTACGCCGGTTACCGCTAATCCAAATTTGGGCTCTGAGTCTTCTACAGTGTGACCACCTGCTAGAACAGCACCTGATTCTGTGATTTTATCAAGTGCCCCCTCAATGATCCTATGAAGTTGTTCATTAGGAAGTTTTCCGTCTGGAAAGTTCACTAGATTTAGGCATGTGATTGGTCTGCCGCCCATTGCATAAACATCACTGATTGAATTGGCTGCAGCGATTTGCCCGTAAATGAAAGGATCATTGACGGGAGGAGTAATATAATCAGCAGTGTTGATAATAGCGATTTCTTCGGTCAATTTGTAAACACCCGCGTCATCACTTGTATCAAATCCGACGAGCAGATTTGGATCTTCATTTTTTGGAAGGCTTTCCAACAATTTTCCTAACCCGACCGGGTCAATTTTGGCTGCTCAGCCGCATGTTTTGGAGAGGCTCTGAAGAGTGTTCTTTTTATTAAATAATCCCATCTTAAATGATAAACGTAATCATGAACAATAGCAATATGATGGGCAATTTACACTTATATGTTTATTGTTTCACAAAAATTTGATTGTTTTTTCAAAAATCTGGGTACTAATACTGTGCGTACCTTAGGGAATGAATTTAATTAAAATCATAACTAAATTTTTATTAGTTTTTGCACTTACATCGTCTCTTTTTAGTGCAAGCTCAAGGTATGATGAGAACCAAGGTTGTTGTTGTTGTGACTATGACATATCAATAGCTTGTGAGTGTTTAATTGATTCTGAGGAGGAAAAATCAGTACCCGATGAATTAATTACATCGAACTCAATCAAAGGTCTTAAAATCAATCAACCTTCTGGTTACAATCTTTTACCCCTTCTCTCAAAAAGGAACCAATCAATTTCGAAACTAGATTTCGCTCAGTCAATCTATTACGATCTCAAGTATGCTGTTCGGAGCCAAGTTTTATTGATTTGATAAATCCTTTCTAATCGGTTCAATTCGCACCGAATTTCTTCGTTTCAAGCGAATTCATTTATATGGGTAATTGTAACCTGCGCCATTGGCTTTGAAGGCGCATTTTAATTTTTTATAATGAATAAATACAAATTTTTAACTGTAATTCTTATTTTTGAATTTTTTACTTTCCAATTCCTAAGTGCAGGATGACCTGCCTGAACTAATCCAGCAATTCCCCGGTCGGGGAATTCAGAAATTACTGCCCTAGATCAAGCAGTTTATTCTTGGAAAGTTGGCACTGATTTTTCATTCAGTAATGGTATTACTGGCAGTCATTTGGCCAATTACGGCCTCAATGATTCATATGAATTTATCGATGTTCCAACCCACCGTCATGACGTTGAAATGGATTTGAGAAGGGTCAGTATGTCATTCATGAAATCAATTGATGATGTATGGGACATTGGATTAACGATTCCCTATTTTTGGAAATCGCAAGAGGCCAAAATTTCTTTCATTGAGCAAGCCAATCCAATTGAGATGGAATATGCTGAAAGAGCGGGATTCATTCATCATCGTACTGAGGATTATGATGGTTTTGGAGATCTTGAATTGATGGCGGGTTTTAAGAAGAGAGATTTCTTGAAAGAAGGATCAATTATGAGGATAGGAATGGGATTGGCTCTTCCTACTGGAAGAACTGAAGATGATCCATGGCTGCTTGGAGATTTAGGTAAAAAACATCTCCACATCCAGTTCGGTAATGGAACTATTGATCCACTGATAAACTTTTACTATGGTTTTCAAATCAGTGAAAAAATAGGCCTCGGTTTCTATTCCAGAGCACGACTGCCTTTTTATCACAATAGTAAAAGTTATAGAGGGGCTCCAGAATTAGCTTTTTCACCCATGGTTAATTTTACTATGAGTGAAAAACTGTCGGCTTCTGTAGGTATAAGTGCTGAATATTTTGGATATTCTGACTGGAAACTCACTGGAAGGGATCCTAATTCAGGATTTCTTCACTCTAGTCTATCTTTTAATATGTCCTATGCCATGAGAGAAGATTTGGATCTTGGATTTGGTGTTACCAAACCTTTTCACCAAAGTTTTTATGGTGATGGTGAAGACTTTAAAGTGGCTCCAAGTTTCACCTTTTCGCTTCGAAGGTCCTTTTAATAGATACATTAATTGACATTCAAAAATGCCCGACCAGATAATTTTATCTGGTCGGGTTTTTTATTTTAATAATGGCGTGATTGTTTCTGCCCCAAGTAATTGGAAGATCGTTTTTAATGTGACAAATAGAGTTCAGATTTTGCCAATTTAAACGGATGGTGTTTTGGGCAAATTTTCATTTCATTAATGAAATAATGAATGCTTTTCATCAATGAATACAGGACAGAGCATAAACCATGAATGATTTTAATAGTTAAAATGAACAAAAATAAATAAACCTCAATTTACCAAAAGTTGGCATCCCTTTTGCTAATTGCTTTTAGTTAACAAATGATTGATGCAATTGAAAAAGAGGTGGCCCCAAAAACTGTAATCGGTTTTTCTGCCGACTCTGCAGATGGTACGAGACTCATTAAAGAGGTCAATAATGCTGAGGGTGAAATTACCATCAAGGGTCTCTCTTTTGCTTATCCAAATAGTGATCATTATCTTTTTAAATCTTTAAATCTAGAATTCGCTCCTGGCGAAGCTGTTTCCTTATTAGGACCTAGTGGATGTGGAAAGTCCTCACTATTACACCTGATGGCTGGCCTTAATTTTCCCTCTAAAGGTACATTATCAATCAATGGAGAAACCGTCACTGGACCCTCTTCTAAGGTTAATTTGATGCTTCAGAAGGCCACGCTATATCCCTGGTTAACTGTTTTTCAAAATGCTGCTTTTGGACTGAAGGTGCAAAAACTTAGTAAAAAGAGTATAGCAGAGACGGTTCTTCCTCTGCTGGAGCTTGTTAAGCTTGATCATCTTGCTAATCGGAATGTTCGTCAATTGTCTGGCGGTCAGCAGCAACGCGTTGCATTAGCAAGATCTCTTTCAACCAACCCTTCGGTTATGTTATTAGACGAACCTTTTTCAGCTTTAGATACTTTTACAAGAATAGAGTTACAAAATGAAATAAGGCAAATTTGCAAAAGAAAAGGTATCACACTCGTCATCGTAACTCATGACTTTGATGAGGCTATCAGAATGTCTGATCGAATCTTCATGATGACCAACAAAGTTGGTGGAGATATCGTTTCAGAGATTGACAACCAAACCACCTTCACCGCCGAAAGTCCGGAAGAAGCAATTGCTCTACAACGATCCCACATTACCTCGCTTTGGCATCAACACATGGACACCAACGTCACAAATTAAAATTCAACACTAATTCAATAACCGCTAATAACATGAACCAAACTAAAAACAACGAAGAACTTCCTTACAAAGAGGAACATTTTGATGGCATAGAAAAACGCATCATTGACGCCCAGGGAATTCCCTCGGATGGAAAACTTGATCGGCGACATTTTATGGACTTACTGGCTGCCGCGGGTGGTGGTATTTCTCTTACTTCCATGTTTGCCGGATGTGGTAAAAAGGAGGAGGAAGCTTCGACTGAGGATACATCTGCGCCTTTGGCATCTGCAGAAAGTGAACTCGATGAACCAGTTAAGATTGGTTATTTACCCATAACAGATTCAGTCCCACTCATCCTTGCTCATGCCTTGGGTTACTTCGAAGAAGAGGGTCTCAAAACTGAAAAGCCTACTTTAATTCGTGGTTGGTCTCCACTTGTCGAGGCTTTCATTGCCAACAAAGTGAATCTTTGCCACTTCCTAATACCTATTCCTTTATGGATGAGGTACAACAATGATGTAAAAGTCAAAATAATGTCCTGGGCTCATACCAACGGCTCAGCGATTGTTGTAGGTAAGCATACTGGTGCTAAGGATTTCAAAGACTTAGGCGGCATGCAAATTGCCGTTCCTTACTGGTATTCCATGCATAATATCGTGCTTCAGATGGGATTAAGAGAAGCTGGTCTTAAGGCTGTAATTAAGGATCAAAGTGAGCCTTTAGCATCAGATGAAGTCAATCTTATGGTTATGCCACCTCCTGAAATGCCTCCGGCTTTGGCTGCTAAGAAGATAGATGCCTTTATTGTTGCTGAACCGTTCAATGCACTTGGTGAGCTTAAGGCGGGTGGTCAGGTAATGCGATTTACCGGTGACATGTGGAAGAATCATCCTTGCTGTGTGGTTTGTATGCATGAGGAGCAAACTGTTCAAAAGCCGACATGGACTCAGAAGGCAATGAACGCAGTTGTCCGAGCGAGTATTTACGCTTCGCAGAATAAGGCAGAGGTTGCAGAGCTTCTTTCGAAAGACGGCAAGGCTTATTTACCCATGCCAGCACCTGTTGTTAAAAGAGCCATGACTCTTTATGGAGTCGATGATTACGTGGAAACAAAAGCCAACCGTCATGCTGCGGAATGGAAGAACGGTAGAATTGATTTTCAGCCTTGGCCCTACCCTTCAGCTACCAGATTCATGGTCGATAACATGAATAAGACTGTTGTTGGTGGTGATAAGAGTTTCCTTGAGGGGCTTGACCGAGAAAAAGTCGCTACTGAGCTGGTAGATTATAACTACGTCAAGTCCGCCTGTGATAAGTATCCTGAATGGATGAATGATCCTTCAGTTAATGAATCAGATCCTTACGAAAGAGAGGAGGTGTTTGCTATCTAATTGATATTCCTTCGTTGCAGCAAAGTCGCTGCAACGAAGGAATTCAAATATCATTGCATGAGTTCTTTAACTCCAGCTCTAACTCCAGAAACCGATAATTCCTCTTTGCCGGATGGAAAAAATCATTCTCTTGTAAGATTTAATGGTAGATCTCTTCTTCTAAAATTCGCTGGAGTTTTAATTTTTTTAGGCGCTTGGTATTTGGGAGGTCAGTGGGTGGCCAACAATCCAGACACTCAAAACTTTGCTGACTTTGCTCCAGAACCAGCACTCAAAGCTTTTTCTGATCTGGTGACGAGTGGTTCTATTATTGAAAATTCATTACCAAGTCTCAAAAGAATATTTCTGGGAATCATTATTGCCTTGGCAGTAGGAATCCCGCTTGGCGTTGCCATTGGTCGTTTCTCCATACTTAATGATTCCACGCATTTGCCCTTTCAATTTTTAAGAATGATTAGCCCTTTGGCATGGATGCCTATAGCCGTTTTAGTTTATCCAACCTGGGACAGTGCCATCATTTTTCTTATAACAATGGCTGCCGTTTGGCCTCTAATTCTTTCCTCCGCTGCTGGGGTGAAAAGAATTGATCCTTCATGGTTTACTGTGGCGAGAAACTTAGGAGCCAATGAATTTCAAATCATTACTAAAGTGATTTTGCCCGCAGTGCTCTATGACATTCTTAACGGCTTACGTCTTGCAATAGGTATTGCCTGGGTTGTGATCGTTCCTGCAGAGTTTCTAGGAGTATCGAGTGGTCTTGGTTATGCGATTAATGACGCTCGAGACACTCTCGAATACGATACCTTGGCGGCTTATGTCATCGCCATCGGTTTTATTGGTTACGTTCTTGATAGCAGCTGTGGCTTTCTTACTAAAAAAATCAATTGGACCGGAGCCAACTAAATTATTTCACAACATTAAATTAAAACTAACTCAATTATTATTATGGAAACTGTAAAAACAATCGTACCTATCGACCTTGAAGGATTAAAAGCTCTTTCAGATAAGGGAAAAGAAAACCCGACAGCGGTTAGAACATTAAAATGTAAAACTGTTCAGACTGATAAATTCAGACACGAAAATTATGTTCGAGACCTTGATGCTCACATTATTGACGAACCGCCTGGTTTACTCGGTGATGATACTGCTCCCAATCCGTCTGAGGCAGTTCTGGCGGCACTCGGATCATGTATTGCTGTAGGAATTCATGCCAATTGTGTCATTAAGGGTATCGATTTATACAAACTAGAAATAGAGCTAGAAGGAGATATTAATATTTCAGCCGTTTGGGGGACCGGAGATTTGGTGACTGAAAAAATCGTAGGTTTTAGTGACATTCGGGTCAAGGCTCATGTGGAAGGCAGTGCGTCTCGTGAGGAATTAGATGAGATTGTTCAACATGCCAACGTCTGGTCTCCAGTAGCTAACACGATGAGGCTTCCAGTCAACATGTCAATTGAATCTGTTGAACCTGAAAATGAGTACACAATTTAAACGAACGGAAGATTAAAAATATCAGTAACTTTATCTAGAAATGTCTACAGCATCTCTTGAATTAAAATCTCCTCCAATAACTTTCGAAGGTATTATTCGAGATAAGTTAAGACCTGATGTTCAGCGGATTGACCATGAGGGTTATTATCCTGAAACTTTCATGCGAGAGTATGGAGAGGCTGGGGCATTTTATCCTGTCACCGAAGCTGGGAACTTTTATCAAGCCATTGAAAATTGTTCCTTAGTTGGTGAAACTTGCGGATCAACTGCGTTCTCGATTTGGTGTCACAATACTTGCCTTTGGTATTTAACCAATACTGAAAATACCTACCTTAGAGACAAGTTTCTTCATAGGCTATCTTTTGCCAAGAAGTTGGGAGCAACTGGATTATCGAACCCTGTTAAATCATTCTTTGGCATTGAAAAAATGAAGTTGAAGGGGGAAAGGACCGCCAACGGCTATCGAGTCAAAGGTTCTCTTCCATGGGTTTCAAATCTTCTTGAAAATCATGTTTTCGGAGGAATTTTTGATACTACCGAGGGGCCAGTTTTTGCTCTCTTCGATTGTTCAAAGCCGGGTGTTCGTCTTCGTCCTTCGGGTCCTTTCATTGCGCTTGAAGGTACTGCAACCCAGGCAGTGAGTTTTTTGGATGCCGAAATCCCTGATCAGATGATCATCTCATTTGATGCCAAGGCTTTTCTGGCGAAGGTCAAGGCTGGTTTTATTATGCTTCAGTTAGGAATTGGACTTGGCTTGATGAGAGGAGCAATCAATGATATGCACAAAGCTAACAAAACTCTAGGTCATACCAACTGCTATTTGCCGGAGGGTCCTGAAGTTTTTGAGAAGGAGTTGAGTAATCTCGAGGAGCGTGCACAACATCTTGCTTCTGATCCTGTGTATTCTGCAATGAACAATGAAGAATTTCTCAAAGTTCTTCAGCTGCGTTTAGACGCTGCAGAAATTACTAGGCGAACAACCTACGCTGGTTTCTTACATCAGGGTTCTCGTGGTTATCTTGAAAGAGGTAGCGGACAGAGAAGAGTCCGTGAAGGAATGTTTTTTGATATCCTGAGCCCCTCAACCAAGCATCTTCGTCAATGGATAGAGTCTATTAAAAACAATTAGAAAGCATGTCAAAACTTAAGACGTATACCGTCAAAACAACACTCGTGGATGGTCCCATGGCTCAAACGCCAATAGGAGATCATGATTTTATTTTAGATCAACCAATTGCCGCAGGTGGCACCGATAAGGGTCCAACGCCTATTGATGCATTCTTATCTACTATTAGTTCCTGCCTTGGGACAATAGCTCGAATAGTTGCGCGTCAAAGGGGTGTCAAAATAGATAAGATGGAGTTCCAGGTCTCTGGCGAAATAGATATTGATATCTTACTCGGTAGATCTGATGAAGGTCGTGCCGGGTTTAAATCTATCAACATAGATGCTTACATTGAAAGTCCGGACCTTGATGAAGAAGGGAAAATTCAATTTCTGCATGAGGTTGATCGTAGATGTCCCGTTTCAGAAACAGTTCTTAATGGTTCTTCAATAGAAATAAATTTAGCCGAATCTTTGGCCACAATATAATCCATTTTTTTAAATTAATTAAAACATAACATCATTAAAATATGACAAAACTCGAAATGACAGAAGCCATTATGGCTGCCAAATCCACTAAAGGGCTCACATGGAGTGAAATATCAGAGGCCGTGGGATTATCAGAAATATTTTTGTCCTCAGCTTGCCTTGGACAGAATAGTTTATTAGCAGAAGATGCTACGAAGTTAACTGAATATTTAGGCCTTGATGAAGAGGTAGCAAAAATTCTTACCGTTTGTCCGATGAAGGCAAGTGATATCGATAATGTATCGAAGGATCCTCTGATTTATCGATTTTTTGAGATCGCTTATGTATATGGAGGAGCAATCAAAGAGATAATACACGAAAAATTTGGCGACGGTATTATGAGCGCGATTGATTTCACCTGTGAAATTGATAAGAAAGAGGATCCGAAAGGAGATCGCGTCATTGTTACAATGGATGGAAAATTTTTGCCCTATAAGAAATGGTAAAATTTTACCAAAACATTCGCCATGAATTATTTTCATAAAAGCTATTAAAAAATCCGCATTTTATTTCATTAAATTTCACAGAGTGGCACCTTTCCAGCTTATCTCATCAATATATTAAATTTTTTTAACCCAATTATTAACCGCTACATAAAATAATTTCAGCACACCTTTAACAATGAAAATTAAACATAAATTATCAGTCGCATTGCTGGCATTTGCCTGTTTTGCAAAACCTCAATCAAATCTTAAAGCCGATATTCTAGATGATGTTGGCCTATCTAACGATTTTGCAGACATTAGTATAATGGCGAGGCCAAGGTTTGAGTATCGTGAAGTTGATGGTTTGGAAGGATCTGAGTCCGTCACTTTTAGACTCCGACCAGGCATCATGCTAGGTAAGGGTGGCCCCATCTCACTCTTTGCAGACGTTGAAATTATAGAGGCTCTTGTAGACGACTATCAGAGTAATCCACTAGGAGGACCTCAAACTGAGCCGTTCAATGCTGGATATACCCCAATCGGTGATCCTGAATTCCAAGAATTAAATCAGTTATGGGCTAAATTTGATCTTGTTGATAACTTCAGCGCTAAGGTCGGTAGGCAGCGTATAGCTAGAAACAATGCGGCCTTCATTGGTAATGTGCCTTGGAGGCAAGGTGAACAGACTTTTGATGCCGTTGAATTGGCTTATACCTTAGATGAAGATTTTACCATTACCTATGCTTACGCGGATAGGGTTCAACGTATTTTTGGGCCTACAACGCCAAGAGACTTGCCACTGGAAGAGTTTTTAGGTGAGTTTCATTTTATTGATGCGACGATCCCTACGCCTATCGGAAAAGTAGCAACCTACATCTACAATATTGATGTCAACAACCCTGGGGCAGGACCACTAGCTAACGTTGGAGAAAGTACAACATTTGGTGCATCAACTACACAAGGGCCACTTTATTTGGAGGCGGCTTTTCAGGATGGTGAGAGTGCACTAGAAGGTGGAGATTATGATGCGTTTTATGGTCATGTTAAATATACCAAGAAAGTGGATACGACTGCACTTTTCGGCGGCATTGAATATTGGACTGATGGATTCAAAACACCATTAGCAACCGTTCACTTGTACAACGGTTTTGCAGATTCTGTCGTTCTTCAGAGAATAGGATTGAATGATAAAGGAGGTGTTTTTGAGGGAATGTTTAACCCATATGTTGGAATTTCCCAGCCGCTCCCTGGAGGTTTTGTTTTTAAAGGCTTTCTTCATTACTTAGCGGATGAAGATCTTGGAAAGGAGTACGGTACAGAAATCGATGCCGTGATTGTCAAAAAGCTGAATGATTATTCAACGATGATGCTTAAAGGAGCATATTTCATGGGAGATGAGTATCCTGATATAAAGCAGTTTACTGCTCAGATAGATTTTAAATTCTAAATCATATACAACTAATAGTTAATACCCGGCCGGATTGTTTATATCTGGTCGGGTTTTTTTTGTTCATTTTCTCCAACCTTGCATCTATTTCTTTAGCCACTTTTTATCAGTTAAAACGTTTTAGTTGTTGTATAATCTAAACAGTGATGATCAATAACTTTAAAAATGGCTAAAGAACTATATTTGGGTGTTGATGGTTGTAAGGAGGGCTGGGTAGCGGTTGCGCTTCATGATGATGGAACATTTTGTGACTCATTGGTTGCAAAAGAATTATCATTTTTGATTGATCATTATGCTGAAGTTAAAACAATCGGAGTGGATATGCCCTTGAATTTAGTAAATGAGCCGACTCGCATAGCTGATCAGTTAGTAAGAAAAGAACTTGGCCCGAAACGTGGTCGTAGTGTATTTCCAGCAATCCCTAAGTTTATGATAGAACCTAAATGGATCAATTTGGGAGCGAATGATCTTAATGCTGAAAGTCGAAATCGTTTTGATTGTGCTTTTTCTCGGCAGACCATTAATCTTAAAAAGAAAATATTAGAAGTTAATCAATGTTCATTGAATGGTTCTAATATTATAGAAGTTCATCCCGAGTTATGTTTTATGCACATGAATAATGGAGTGCCGCTGCCGTATTCAAAAAAAACTTGGAATGGAATGCAGCATAGATTGAGTTTATTGACGACAACTGGAATTAAGTTGCCGAATGATATGGGACCAAAAACCGGAATCATTGCGACAGATGATATTATTGACGCTGCAGCTGTTGCATGGACTGTTAGGAGATATGTATTTGGCAAAGCATTAGCGTATCCAGATGATCATGATTATCCTCAAATTTGGGTTTAATATTTTTTAAAGTTTAAAGTATTTAATGTTCAAACTCGGCATACTTTTTTTGACCACCCTTTGTTACCTATCGCCAGGAGTTTTATCTAGAGCCGCTGATCCTGATTTTCGTAGTATTAAGGCTGATTTAAAAGTGCCACCTCTTGTAGAAGAAAATATAGGGCCTGGAATAAGAACAAAAATTAGAAGCACTGAGTATCAAAATGGGATCTATCATGTTCTTTATTTACCAAAGGATTGGAAGCCACATAAAAAATATCCTGTCATTGTTGAGTATGCGGGTAATGGCCCATACCATGATCGCAATGGAGATATTAGTACTGGTTTAGTTGAGGGAAGTAAGCTTGGTTATGGTTTATCGGGTGGAGAGGGCTATATATGGTTATGTCTTCCTTATCTTAATTCGAAAGGTACCGAAAATGTTCGTAAATGGTGGGGGGATACTCCCAACTATGATCCGATTCCAACGGTTGAATATTGTAAACATACTGTTAAAAGTGTTTGTCATAAATTTGGTGGAGATCAAAAAAGAATCATCTTGTGTGGTTTTTCTAGAGGTGCCATAGCCTGTAATTTTATAGGTCTATATGATGATGAAATTTCAAAACTATGGGCGGGATTTATTCCTTATAGTCACTATGATGGTGTTCGGAAATGGGTGTATCCGGGTTCAGATAAAGTTTCGGCCATTAAAAGGATGAGTCGTTTGGCGGGAAGGCCTCAACTCATTCTTAGCGAATCATTCAAGAGTAATCAATTAACCAAAAAATATATAAAAAGTTCGGAGGGGAATGGTCAATTCACTTTTATGGAAACTGGTTTTCGAAATCACAATGATGAATGGATCTTAAGACCAAGTCACACAAGAAAATCCGCTCGTGCCTGGCTTGAGAAGATTGTGTCAGTTCCAAAACACTAATAGAGGAAGTTTATTCCTTTTTCCTTAGGTAAGATCCGGTTGATTGGTGCGGGGTCATGGGCCAATTGTCAGAACGAAAAGGATAAGCCGGTAGCTCTCTAGCGTTCATTAATCCGCCGATCGGCAAATTTGAGAAAGCGTATCGCACCGCTACAGGGTTCTCTACTTCATCGCACCAGACTTCTATTTGGGGTTTTTTATTAATCTTAGACTGTGTGATTTTTGCTTTGGCATGATGAAATTTTTTATCCTCTCCAGCTAATACAAAACCAACATCCACATCCTGATCCAGTCTTAAGCCTCGATCTGTTCCTTCCTCAAAAGTAACATAGGCTTTACCTGACTCAAATTTCGCTTCTTTAAAAAGTGGTCCTTGCCATTCTAATTGATCGTTTGATCCGAATTTCTTGATTTTGTAAACTTCTGATAATGCCCATCTGGCTGATCTTTCGCCTACGGGATGTTTTCGGCCGGGATGAATACTGCCATTTGAGTTGGTGTCATAGGTGACAATGAGTCCGGTGTTATTTGTATTGAGCCACGTATCCAGTTGGATTTCTCGAACTACGTTGCAGTGGTGATTCATATCATATTCCATGGACCTTCTATTACTCCAACCTGCAATTTGGATGATGCCAAAATGTAAATCTGGGTCTTGGAATGCCTTTCTCCAGTCTGATATCACTGAAGGGAACGTCCGGTAGAATGGTTTCCAAGATGTACCAAAAGAATTATTTTCTCCTTGATAGAAAAGTATTCCCCTGACGGTTGCATTTGAAATCGGAATGAGAGATCCATTATACATTCCGGCAGGTTGACGGCCTTCGCCTGGATTCTTGTACTCGTTGGCATTTGGTTTGCGTGGCTCTTTCGCGCCTTTTTCTTTTGCCTCAGCACTTTTCTTTTCCCATTCGGCAAGATCTTGAGCTAACCGTTTTTTCGCCCCTTCTTCTTTTCCTCCATCAATCCAAGATTGATATCTGGCATCGAATTTTTTGATGTCCTCTTCCATTTCAGGTATCATTTTAAGAGTGTTTTTTTTGCACCAGTGTTGAGCCATGGTTCCACCCCATGAATTTTCTATGATTCCAATTGGTACTCGAAGTTGGCGATGGAGGCGTCTGGCGAAGTAATAAGCTACTGCACTACAATTCTCAACCTTTGGAGGAATGGCTTTTTGCCACTTACCTATCCAGTCTGTCGGTTTACCTTTTGAAAAATCATCTAACTCTGTTGGGCTTGCTACGTTGGGTAGTTTTAGAAAACGAATTTCTGGATAGTTGGCCGCAGGAATCTCGATGTCTGCGTTGGTAGATCCACGAAGCGTCCAAGCCATGTTGCTCTGTCCTCCGCAGACCCAGACTTCACCTACCAGTATATCTTCTATTTTAATTTCATTTCCCTCAGATTTGACCGACATCGCTCGGGGTTTCGAAGATGCCTTTAGTGGCCCTATTGTAATTGTCCATTTTCCTGCGTCGTCGGATTGAGCTGTTTTAGTTTCATTGCCGAATCTGAGATTAATGGACTGATTTGGATTTGCAGAACCCCAGATATTGATGGGCTTATCTCGTTGAAAGACGATACCGTCAGAGAAAGTATTTGCTAGTTTTAGATTTTTTCCTGATAGGCTTGAATTGATTGTGATAAATAAGGAAAAAAGAAGAAAATATTTCGTCATGTTGTGATAAGGCCATGATTATAAAAAAAGGTCAACACTGGACGTTTTTAAAAGAATTTAATAATTAGCGAATCGTTTAGAATATTTGCTCAAAAATTTGAATTTCTTTATTGGAGCTAGCAGGATTTTGTTCAGACTAGATTTGGAGATTGATCCTAGAAATGAAAATAAAATTTAAAACGCCACTCATATTAACTTTACTTTTTTTTGTTAATTTCAGTTTTGCGAAAAATCAAAAATTCAACGTACTATTCATTATATCTGATGATCTGACTTCGACTGCCTTATCCTGTTATGGTAATACGGTTTGTAAGACGCCAAATATCGATAGACTAGCAGAAAGGGGTACTCGGTTTACCAGAGCATATTGTCAGGGTACTTATTGTGGTCCATCGAGAGCTAGTTTTATGTCTGGCTACTATCCACACGCCACTGGAGTATTGGGTTACAAAAGTCCTCGACCTAAAATCGGAGAACGTGCCACTTGGTCTCAGCACTTCAAAAATAATGGTTATTATGCTGCTAGAGTAAGTAAGATTTTTCATATGGGTGTGCCAATCGGCATAGAACAGGGCAGTAATGGGGCCGATGATGAGGCGTCTTGGACTGAACGTTTTAATAGTAAGGGGCCTGAATGGAAAGCGCCAGGTGAAGGTGAGACTCTTCAGAATAATCCTGACGGCAAGAAGCCTGCAGTGGGGGGTAATACTTTTGTGGTCGTTGAAGCAGATGGAGATGACCTTGTGCATTCCGATGGAAAGACTGCGAAAAAAGCCGTTGAATTAATTCACCTTCATAAGGATAAACCTTTTTGGTTGGGAGTCGGATTCGTCCGTCCGCATGTTCCTTTTGTTGCTCCTAGATCGTACTACCGTCCATTTAAGCCATACAGTAAGATGGTGCTGCCACCAAAAATCGAAGGCGATTGGGATGATATTCCTAAGCCAGGGATTAATTATTGTACCAGCCAGAATATGAAAATGGATATACGCCGCCAAAAGAAATCCATCGGCGGTTATTATGCTTCTGTTGCATA
>JACETS010000039.1 GCA_013911195.1 Verrucomicrobiales bacterium
TCATTCCTTTTGAAGCAGCGGTATGTAGCTGATCTCGATGTAAGCTAAAGCGTCTCCATACAATAATGGGATATCCTTTTTCCAAATACTTCTGAGCCCTATTAAAATCAAAACTTCTTCCTCTTTGTAAAGTGGCTTTACATTCCTCAGCGGCCGCTCTGTATAGGTCCAACATTTTAGAACCTTTTGCAGAATCACTATATCTAAACCTTGCTCCTGCTGCGAGAGAATCTGTACTCATTCTTAACCCGATATGATAAGTAGCCATTCCTAAAGTGTTAACGGCGCAATATGGCTTTAGTCCTTGTTGAAAAATTGGTATGTCGGTTATATTTAAGTCACCGTTCGAATGGATAGAAATTTTTTCTTCGAGAATTTGTCTTCGCTTTCGAGTACTTAATTCCCGAACGTTTGGATCCAAATAACTTTCGCTAAGATCCTCAGTTCTCATAATTATAAGGCTGATACTATTATCTTCTTTTGCTGCTAATCGAACAGTCAAATTTTCAATCTCATAGTCAATGTAATGATTGCGGAGATATTTTGTAATTCCTACATATGAATCATTTGGAGATTTCTGTGCGTATTTGGAGAGCTGTTTTTTGATGCCTGTTTCAATTTCATCATATTTTTTTCTGAATAATCTTTTTATTGTAGCTAAATTTTCTTTTTTGATTGTGTTTTCACTTTGTTTTCCAAAATCTCCTGAGTCCAGATACATTATCGAAATGGATTTTATTTTTTTACCCTCATAGTTTGCATACACTGATGTAGGGTGATAACCCCAAATTAACGGCCGAACTGAGAGCATTAAAATTGTATCCTTATCAATTGAGGGAATTCGTTTCCATTGGCCTGGTAAGTCATTATCTTCCCATATTGAGGTAGCTATTAATTTTTCAGTAAAATCATTAGCAATCTTCTGTGGTAAAAAAGTTGCCCCAAATAGGTTGCCTCCAAAATTTTGTGGAATGGAGTAGCAATTATGGCCATAACTTAGAAGGCAGAAGACAACGATCAGTAATAGTTTCATCACTTATTTTCTAATATTAACAACATTTCTTATTTAGATAAGTGATAAGTTAGAAAATTTTTCTTTAACTTTGAATAATTAACCAAAGTTGGCACGAGGCATGCTTTATTTAATAATATAGAGTGAGAGTATATCCGTCAGGGCAGAATTTCGCATATGCGCTCTACCTAACTTTTTGAGGTTTCATTAGGTAAATAGAATTTCTGCCCTGGCGGAGTTTTTTTTCAAGAACTAACTCTATTGAATCTACATTAGTATAGGCGATAGTGGATTAATGGCAGAAAATCAGTTGGTCACGTTTTTTAATCGTTACACTCAAAAAATGGAAACTGAAGCCATTTACGGTGAGTCTTATCTTAAGTTTATCTACGGAAATCCTCTCGGCAAATTAGCGTTATGGGCGGCAGTCAAAAGATCTTTTTTTTCTAAGTGGTACGGTTCTAGGATGTCAGCTCAAAGTTCTGCCAAAAAAATCAGTCCTTTTATTTCAGATTATAAATTAGATGATTCACAATTTGTTGATTTACTGGAAAATTTCAAAAGCTTTAACGATTTTTTCTCGAGAAAATTAAAGAGTTCATCCCGACCGATACAAGGCACTGACAATCAGTTAATCTTTCCAGCTGATGGTAGGCACATTGTAGTTAACGACTTATCTCGGGAACAAGCTATCTGGGCCAAAGGACAATCATTTGATTTAAAAAAACTTTTAGGTTCTGCTGATAGAGCTGAGCGATATCAACATGGATCCGTATTAATCTCAAGACTATGCCCTACGGATTATCATAGGTTTCATTTTCCTTGTGGCGGTATTATTTCAGAGTCAGAGATTATGAATGGGTATTTATATTCGGTGAATCCTATAGCTCTGATGAGAAATATTTCTTATCTCTGGCAAAATAAGCGTTCTGTTACAGAATTAAATTCAGATACCTTTGGTAAGGTTTGCCTTCTCGAGGTTGGAGCAACTTGTGTTGGAGGTATTATACAAACATTTGATAAGGGCGATGTTCGCAAGGGAGAAGAAAAGGGATACTTTAGATTCGGAGGATCAATGACTATGATTTTTTTAGAGCCAGGAGTAGTGACTTTTTCAGATGATCTCTTAGAGCAAAGCAAGAATGGAATAGAGCTCTACGCACTTATGGGAGACGTATGCGCTCAAGCCAATTAAATTTAATATTCCCTATCCAACAAATAGTTGGCTAATTCTTCTAATCTTTTACCTTTGCTTTTAAATGGTTTAAGTGCGTTGATTGCCTGTTTAGTGAGTTTTTCTGCAAGCCTTTTAGATTTATCTAAACCATGAATTGCTGGATAGGTGGCTTTATTAACCGCCTCGTCTTTACCTGCACTTTTTCCGAGCGTCTCACTTGATTGAGTTACGTCAAGAATGTCATCAATAACTTGAAATGCTAATCCTGTACATTGTCCAAATTCCTCAAGATGTTGAACCTTTTTGTCTGTCGCTCCCGCTGACATAGCACCAAGTTTTAAAGAGCTAGTTAATAGAGCAGCAGTTTTACTTTGGTGAATAAATTTTAGAGTCCTTGCACTAATATCGTTATTTTCTCCCTCCAAATCTAAAACTTGCCCTCCAACAAGGTGCTTGCTTCCTGAAGTTATTGCTAATTCTCTAACCATATCTCCATTGTTGTACCGTTTGTTTGATTTTGCTGTGCTAATTATTTCAAACGCCAATGTTAATAGGGCATCTCCAGCCAATACGGCGACTGGTTCTCCATAAACTTTATGATTGGTGGGTTTTCCTCTCCTCATGTCATCATCATCCATGCATGGAAGATCGTCATGTATTAATGAATAAGTATGGATACATTCAACAGCGCATGCTGCCGGTATAGCTTGTGAGGGGTTTCCTCCACAAGCTTCTGCCGCAGCCAGACATAATATAGGGCGCAACCTTTTTCCTCCTGCGAATAGACTGTAGCGCATGGATTTATGAAGGGTCTTTGGGCGTATCGAAGATTTAGGCAAAAAGGAATCGAGTGCTTGATCGATTATTTTTCTTTGTTTAGCGGCGTAAGCCGTTAAGTCATCTGAGGTTCCCATATTTAATTGAGTAATTCCGCAATTTGAACGGCATTAAGTGCAGCTCCTTTTCTTACCTGGTCACCAACGACCCAAAAAGAGAGAGCTTTATCTAATACAATATCTTTACGAACTCTTCCCACTAGACAATCGTCTTTGTTGGTTGTGTCTAATGGAGTAGGAAAGATTCCAGAATCTGGTTCATCCATAATTCCAACACCATCGGCCTGATCAATTAAAATTCTTGCCTCCTCAATATCAGGATCAGATTCAAATTGAGCTGTTACAGCTATGGAATGTGAGCGATAAACAGGCACCCGAACACAAGTCACTGATGCCTTTAAATTAGGTGTTCCGAGTATCTTGCGCCCTTCGTTTTCCATTTTCATTTCTTCTTTGGTGTATCCATTTTCAAGGAATATATCAACCTGAGGAATGACGTTGTGGGCTATTTGGCACGGGTAAACTTTTTTTTCAATTTCATTACCATTGGCAATTGCGCTAATTTGAGATTTTAACTCCTCAATTCCTTGAGCTCCACTGCCAGAAACTGCTTGATAACTTGAAGCAATAATATTCAAGGCTTTCCATTTTTTATGAAGTGGATTTAAGCCCATTAAAGTGACTATAGTTGTGCAGTTTGGGTTCGCGATAATTCCACTATGATTTTGTGCTTCTTCGGGATTTATCTCAGGTACCACCAATGGAACAGTTTCATCCATTCTGAACGCAGAGGAATTGTCGACGACTACGGCTCCTGCCTCCGCTGCAATTGGAGCATATGTTTTTGAAATTCCTCCTCCAGCACTGAAAAGAGCAATATCTATTCCTTCAAAAGATTTTTCAGTAAGTTCCTGTATGCTAATTTCATGACCTCTAAAATTTATTTTTTTACCAGCTGACCTTGCAGAGGCAAGGGGCCTAAGTTCTTTGACTGGAAAATTTCTCTCTTCCAAACAATTAATCATTTCTTGTCCTACTGCTCCTGTGATTCCTACAATTGCTATATTAGGTTCTGCCATGAATTTTTTCTTTAGTACGGTTTTTGTCGAGTCTATGATATTAGCTTCTAGTCAGGATGATGCAAACTGGAGAAATTTATAATTTGGAAATTTCAATACGAAATCAGCAAATGCGCTTGTATTTTGATGTTAATGAATACAAAGAATATCAAATTTCGTCATCGAGATTTGGTATCGGGTATGAAGTTGATAGTTATAAGACACCCATTGGTAATTTTGAAATTAAGCGAATGATTGGTGCTGGAGAACCATTAGGAACGGTTTTTAAAGGTAGATCAGTTTGCGGTATTCATGACTTTGATTGCAAAATTGACGAAGATTTAATTCTCACTAGGATTCTTTGGTTGAATGGTTTAGATAATCTGAATTCAAATACTTTTGACAGATACATATACATTCATGGAACTAATCATGAAAAAGAGCTCGGTAAACCTGCAAGTATGGGGTGCATCAGAATGTCTAATCGCGACATTTTAGAGGTTTATGAACTTTTATCTATAGGTGATAAAGTCCTAATAACTGAGTAATTTTAGGTATAACTTGCAAAGCGATTGGACTAGATTAACCTCATCTTGAACTAGCATTATAACTTTTAAATTTTTAATATACTATTTATGAAAACTATCCGAATTATCTCGTTGGCCTTAACAGCAGTAAGCTTACTTCTTTTTGGAGCTTGCAAGAATAAGGATGCCGGTTATCAAACAGCTCCGCCAGTTGCACCAGGGAGTTATATTGATAGCGGAAAATAGTTTTTCAGCATCATAATTTTGAAAGGCAGGTGAAAGTTCACCTGCCTTTTTTTTTGCTAACGAAGTCACTATCATCTTCAAGGAAACGCCATAAAAGATCTTTTGATCTGCTTATACCAATACGTCGATCGGAGATAACTCTGATTTTTTCATTAGTATCCTCAAACCAAAATTTGCTAGATTTTTTCGTAAATGATTGTCCATGATGTTCCCCATTTATGTTTAGTGCTATCGTTAGTTTTCCGGGACCTGAGCACAGATTCTTTACGTCTTTAGTAGCTCTTCTCTTTTGCATTGTTGTTATTCCTTTTTCAGGTCTTATTGCTCTTATGAGGACAAATCCATGCCCTTGGTTGCCTTTGATAAGAACGTTTGCTAACCAGTACATTCCGTAATTAAGATAGATATATGCTGAGCCCGCCTCGTGATTTGTGATAAAGGTTCTCGCACTCGGTCTGTTGAATGTGTGTGCTGCCTCATCGTTATTAGCAGTATAAGCTTCTGTCTCGACAATGATACCAGAGCATCTTCCATGTACCAACCTCTTGCCTACTAAATTTTTTGCACAGTCAACTGGATCGTTTTCAAAAAATTTTGAAGATAGTCGCACCCTAAGCTCCTCTCTATAATTAGCCTCGCCTACAACCCAGTCGGATGATCGATAAAAATATTTTTTAAATTATATTTTTCAGCGATATGACGGGCTAATGCTTTAACGCCAAAAGTTTCGGTTGAGTAATGACCTGCATATATAAGGTTGACCCCAAGTTCTTCGGCGAGCGTATATGTATGGTGAGCGCCTTCCCCAGTTATGAATGTATCAACTCCTTGGTTTGCTGCAGATTCGATCATTGATCCTGCACCTCCAGTAACCAAACCTATTTTTCTGATCTCCTCATTGCCACCTGGTGCCAAGTGTACTTTTCCATTCACAGCTTTTTCAATCTTTCGAATTAAAGTTTTCCTCTTAATTTTTAAATTGTATTTGAGACCGATTTTTATTCCCTCCCAATCGAGGAAAGGTGTTCCTTTGCTTAAACCCAATGCTTTTGCCAGCAGTATGTTATTTCCATATTTTGGATGGATATCGAGAGGAATGTGAGATGAATAGATAGCCATTCCTGCATCCATTGATAATTTTATTTTTTCATACAGAGCACCGTCAATTTTCTGTGTGCCGCCCCAAAACATCCCGTGATGAACAATAAGAAGATTCACTTTTGACTTAATTGCATCGTTAATTACGGGTAATGCAGCATCTACTGCTGCGCCCACCTTTAGTATTTTTGAGTTACCTCGAAGTTGTAACCCGTTAATTGCCCCGGGATAATCAGGGATATCGTTATTTTTTAGGGTCTTATCGAGATAATTAACAATTTTATCCAGCTTGTTCATTTGATAACCTTGCGCAGACTGCTCTTCCCGTCTAGTCTCAGCATCCTATGCTAAAAGCTGGAATTGTAGGAATGCCAAACGTTGGAAAATCAACGTTGTTTAATGCCGTTACAAGAAATCGTAACGCCGAGGCCGCAAATTACCCTTTCTGTACGATTGACCCGAATGTAGGAGTCGTATCCGTGCCAGATTCTAGACTTGAGGTTTTAGGAAAGATGTCAAAATCTGAGAAAATTATACCTGCAGCTATTGAATTTGTTGATATTGCAGGACTAGTCGAAGGAGCATCAGAGGGTGCCGGGTTAGGCAATAAGTTCTTAGCCAACATCAGAGAAACTGATGCAATTGTTCAGGTGGTAAGATGTTTTGAAAATGACGATATTATTCATGAATTAGGTACAGTAGATCCCCTTAGAGATATCGAGATTATCAATGCAGAATTGATCCTTGCGGATCATGCTGCTCTCGAAAAAAGGAAGATATCTAGAGAAAAAAAATCGCGCAGCGGAGATAAAGAAGCAAAAAAAGAATTAGCTCTTATGGAGAAGCTATTGCCTCATCTTGATAACGGTAAGCCCGCCATAACGGCATCAATTAATGATGATGAACAAGAGATAATGAAAGAATTCTTTTTGTTAACATCAAAGCGAACTATTTTTGCCTGTAACGTATCCGAAGACGAGCTCGCGAATGCTCTCGATAATCCAGACGATCATCCGATGGTATCTAAAGTAAAGAGTTACGCTCATGAAACACATGGTGCTGATGCCATTGTTATTTCTGCAAGAATTGAGGAGGAGTTGATAGATTTATCAAACGAAGAAGCCAACGAATTTCTTCAGGACATGGGTATTACAGATAGCGGGGTATCGACCATGATACGTTCAGTTTATCAACTTCTAGGTTTAAGTACTTACCTTACCACAGGCGAAAAAGAAACGAGGGCCTGGACTATTAAGTCAGGCGCGAAAGCTCCCGAGGCTGCTGGGGTTATTCACACTGATTTTGAACGTGGTTTTATTGCCGCTGAAGTTCTTCATTACGATGATTATGTTGAGTTTCAATCCAAGTCAGCGGCTAGAGACGCAGGCAAGTTAAGGATTGAGGGTAAAGAATATTTGGTGAATGATGGGGACGTTATCGAATTCAGGTTCAACGTCTAATTATTTAGTGCGTAATCAATGTGTGGAGCGAAAAGTTCAGGCTCTAATAGAAAAGAATCGTGTCCTTTTTCTGAATGTACAGTGATATGCATTGGACTTATACCTCCTTCTGAGAGTGCATTTCTCAATTCTTCTTGATGGTGAGGATAGAAACAAACATCAGAGTTAATCGTAAATATCAAATAGTTCTGGTGGACACACCTTGAAAACATATCCTTAAAATTATCAAATCCTGATTCTTTAAGAATATCAAAATTTTGCCAAGCGTCTAAAATTCTAAGATAAGTATTAGCATCAAACCTCTTCACAAACTTTTGACCTTGGTGCAACATATAAGATTCGATTGAGCTTTGGATTTGATACCAAGACGAATTCTCTTCTTTTTTGATTTCTTTGCTTGCTCGTTTTTCAAGTGTTGCAAGAGATATAAAGACTTTGTGTCCGATCATTCTCGCAAGCGCTAGACCTTTTTCAGGATATTTACCATCATAGTAATTACCGTTGGAGAAATTTTGATCAGATTCTATAGCAGTTATTTGCTCGAGATTATGAATACGTTGAAGAAGTGATGTTTTGATTCCGCTGGCCAATGCGACAACATTTTTCACTTTATTCGGGTGTTGGGCTGCAAGACTTATGGCCATGAGCCCTCCCAATGAACTTCCCACAGCTGCATGAAGTTCTTCGATTCCTAGGTCATTGATTAACTCGATTTGAGATTTGACGATATCCGTTATACTTACTTGTGGAAAATCAGAACCATAAGGCTTGCCAGTCTCAGGGTTTTCTGCACTTGGACCAGTGGAACCATAACAGCCTCCAAGATAATTGGCACAAATAATAAAGTATTTATTGGTGTCCAAAGCCTTTCCGGGGCCAATAAATGCATCCCACCACCCTGTCCGACACTCTTTATCCCATTCAACTGTTAAGTTATCCACTTTTTCGTTTATTCCGGCGGCATGTTGGCTAGCGCTTAGGGCATGGAAAAGTAAGATCGCATTATCTTTTTTCTCAGATAACTCACCGTAAACCTCGTAGGCGAGAGTGAAACTTGAAAGATGTTCACCACATTTTAACTCAAAAGGAGATTCCTTATTATTAAAATGATAGAATTGGGTTTTTGTTTGTTCTATGCTGTTTGGCATAAATAAAAATATACGGCAAAATTTAACAGTGACGAATAAGCAATCTCGGACGAATAAACAAAATGTCAGCTAAAAAATATCAAGGATTGGAAGGTGAGCTTTATGACCTGTTCAGGGGAGGCGACGATTTGGATGAAATTGGTTTCTATATTGAAAAAATCAGTGAATTAGGTGGTTCATGCCTAGACGTGGGTTGTGGTACCGGCAGAGTGCTCATCCCTCTTGCCCATGCCGGTGTTGAGATAACAGGTATTGATTCTTCTCCTGAAATGATTGCCAACTGCATCAAGAATCTTGAGGAAGAGAATATAAAAACTGATACTATTGAGGGAAATATGATAAACTTTGATTTAGGGAAAAAATTTAATTCCTTGATCGTGCCCGGTGGGAGCTTTCAACTCATCCATGACTATGATGATGCAATTTTAACGCTTAAAAATTTTCGTAGTCATCTGCAGTCAGGCGGTACGCTTATCATGAGTTTATTTAATCCTTTTTATGAAATTTCTCATGAGCATTTAGACGGAGTATGGAGACTAGAGAAAGATGAAATCATAGAGGACACTAATGAAAGAGCCTTATGCCATACTTGTATGGACTTGGATCGATGTGAGCAGATAATGCAAGTGACGAATCGGTATGAACTGCTAGACGAAAGTGGCGTAGCTAAGCAATCCGAGGTTAAGACTTCGCTCATCAGGTGGTATGGTAAATATGAAATAAAGTTACTGCTTGAAAAGGCTGGATTTTCTAACATTACAACTCATGGAGACTTTCAGGATTTAGAATACGAGGACGGAAGCGTTGCCTTGGCTGTGAAGGCAACTGTTTGATTGAAAAATGTCTGAATCTATTAGTAGCATTGCAGAGAGAGTCTTATTTTCTGAATCGCTTGACGATAAATTAATTCTTGGTCCTTCTGATGCTGAAGATTCAGGATTGAGTGGTTCTATCAACTTACCTGATTTGCCCTCTCGAGAGAAGTCGATCGAAATAACCACCAATAGAAATAGAGCTAACTTCCCTGGTATTGATTGCATAGATAACGAGAAAGACAGAGGTAAGTTACTGCATTTTTTGGCCAATCATGAATTGCTTGCTGCTGAGTTGATGGCTTTGGCCATCTTAAGGTTCCCGAAAGCACCATCAGAATATAGAAAAGGATTGTATGAGGCTATGAGGGAAGAGCAGATTCATACACGGCTCTATCTTAAAAGAATGAAAGAGTGTGGTGTTTCCTTGGGTGAGTTTCCTTTGAACGATTTTTTCTGGAGAATAACATCAAGAGTTGAAAATGAATTGGATTTTATCACTCGCATGAACCTCACTTTCGAGCAGGCAAATCTGGACTATTCAAAGTATTATGCCAAACAATTTAGGTTGGCCGGCGATAAGGCAACTGCTGTGGTATTAGAAAAAATATATCACGATGAAATAGGCCATGTGGGTCACGGTTTAAAATGGCTAAGGCACTGGAAAAAACCACAACAAACTGATTGGCAAGCCTATAATGAGTCAATTCATTTACCTCTTTCAGCCACTAGGGCGAAGGGAGTAGTGGAATTTAATGAAGAGGCACGTTTACAAGTGGGTTTTGATGCTGATTTCATTTCAAGATTGAAAATTTTTCAGCGTTCAAGAGGAAGAACTCCAGTGGTTCATTGGTTCAATCCTAATGCGGAATTACATTCGCGGGCACACCTTAATGGAAATGAAATCAAGATGAACCGTTTTGAGACTGCCATAGAGAAGGATCTTGAAATCTTGATGGCGGCATTTTCTAAACGTGATGATATTGTTCTGTTTCGTGAACTGCCCTCGGTTTCTCATCTTGAAAAATTACAAAGTAGCGGGTTTGAGATTCCAGATGCAATTAGTGAAAATGAAATTGGATCTGGAAAGCTAGGTGGATTCCGGCCATGGGCATGGTCGCCAGAAGCTTCTCAATTATTTAAACCGTTCGCGCAGCAAGTATCCAAAAAAGTAAAGGATCAGTGGAGACCCCCAGTTCCTGGTTTATGGCTCTCAAAAGAAATAGGCTATTTGCTAGAAAAGAGAATTGGCTCTCTAGAAAACAATAGATCTGTATGCAGGGATGCTGACCATGCGTTATCTATTATTAATAGTAATTCAGTGGTCTATAAGCCTGGATATGGTTGTGCTGGAAAAGGATTTAGAATCGCCAATGATAAAAATTCTGAACTAGAAAAATGGCTTTCAGCTGTGATCAAAGAAAATGGCTTTGTAATAGCTGAACCATGGGTCGAACGCGTTGAAGATTTTTCAGTTCATTATCATATAGAAGATGGGAAGGTTGATTTTTTGGGTGTCACGAAAGTTGTCAATGATCACCGGGGTAGATTTCGAGGTATCGATGCTGCCCCGCGATGGAGTAAATTGATCAATCAAGAGCTGGCCGCTTTTTTATACAAAGAGGAGTTATTTGGAAAATGGTATCATGAGATAATCCCAAAAGAATTAGGCTTATTGTTGGATCAATACAATGGTCCAGTATCCATCGATGCTATGATTTGGCGTGATTCTTATGGAAATTTATGTCTTAGGAAAATTGTCGAAATCAATGTCCGGATGACCATGGGAAGGGTAGCCTTAGATTTGCAGAAGAGAATGGCCGCCAGTAAATCCTGTAGTTTGAGAATTGAGAAAAAAAACAGTTTTAAGGGTGAGGAGGGTCTCGTTCTTAACGACCCAGATAAAGCGATCGAATTTTTGGCAGTTTGGAAAGTTAATGATAATGAGGTGATCAGAAATAATTAACCGGTCCTAGATTTCCGGAATTGGATCCTTTTCATTTATAACTTTTCCCTCCCAGATTACTTTCCCATTTTCTTCATCATATGTAAGTATTCTATATTTACTTCCTAACACAGGTTTTTTATTGTTTTTTGGAATCCATTTTTTGTGGCTCTGAATGATATTTTGATACTTGGGATTGGCTGCTAAGTTGTTCCACTCATTAGGATCCTCTTTCATGTTATATAGCTCTTCGCTTCCATCAGCGTAGCGGATGTAACGCCAATTTTCAGAGCGAACAGCATTATTATCATGATTATGACAGGTTATAGCTGGCCTTGTTCTTTTAGTGTTAGAATTGATTAGTTGTGGCTTTAGGCTCAGCCCTTCAAGGTGATCTAAATCAGGTAAATCACAAATATCGTTTAATGTCGGAAACATATCGAGCAATTCAACAGGTTGTGTGCATCGACCAGGACTGATACCAGGCCCTGAAAAAATTAATGGGACTCGAGTGCCGTCATCCCAGAGTGTATTTTTTCCTGTGATTTCCTTTTCTCCAATGTGCCAACCATGGTCAGACCATAAGACAATGATAGTGTTTTTTGTAAGGTCGTTTTTTTCTAAAGTGTCTAATACTCGCCCAATTTGATGATCCACAAAACTGGTACAGGCCATGTATGATCGGGTTAGATTAAGCCATTCATTTTTCTTTTGCAGAAACTTTAATCTTACCTCGGGGAGCCTCCAGTGTAGGTACCATGAAAACCTTGGTGTATCATTTCTGTCGTTTGCAATGATCTGTGGAGTTTGAGTTTCGTTTTCAGGATATAAATCAAACCACTTTTGAGTAGCAAAGCATGGTACATGTGGAAGAAAAAAACCAAGTGCTAAAAAAAACGGTTCTTTTGGTTTAGTATTTAGTTTTTCAATGCCCCAGTTTGCAATCTTATAATCTCCTTTTTCTTTATCTTGGTGAGGAAAATATCCCCAATCAACAAGTTTATGATTTTGGGGGGTTCTATCAACTAATCTATTTTCAGGAAAAGGGGCGGCTGAAGCTGCTGGCCCCAATTCATCAAATTCTTTTCCATCTTCTCTACCGTATCGTCCATGATATATCTTTCCGGCACTCATCGTTTTATATCCATTGGCTTTAAAGTGCTTAGGTAACGTGACCAAATTTTTTAATGAGGGGACTTTTCGGAACCATGGTGCCAGTCCGTATACACCTGTTGTTGTTGGTCTTAATCCAGTCATTAAACTGGTTCTTGAGGGATTGCAAAGAGGAGACTGACAATGAGCATTTAAGAAAACAGTCCCTTTTTTGGCCAGTTTGTCTATGTTTGGTGTCTTAACCTGAGGATGCCCGCCTAGGCACCCTATCCAGTCATTTTGATCGTCAATGGCTATAAAAAGAACATTGGGTTTTTCTTGATCAGCGGAAACTTTGATCATGAGTGAAAAAATAAAAATTACATGTATGAGGTATTTTTTTAATGTTCTTGTCTTCATTTGAGATTTATTATTTCACGAATTTCAGATTTTAACTTAAATGGCCTCACCGATAAAGAACAACTCAAAAGATCAAACGGTACTGATTATTGGAGGAGGTGTCATTGGTCTGTGCGTGGCTTACTATTCATTGCTTGCTGGCAAAAAAGTCATCCTTGTTGAAAAAGGTCCTAAAGATGGTGATAACTGTTCGGCTGAAAACGCGGGAATGGTTGTGCCTAGCCATTTTGTTCCTCTTGCTGCTCCAGGTATGATTTCTCTTGGTCTTAGATGGATGCTCAATCCAGAAAGTCCTTTTTCAATACGCCTTCGACCAGATGCCTCAATGCTGAGATGGCTTTATTTGTTTTGGAAATCTGCAAACAAAAAACACGTCATCAAGAACCGTGAATTAATCAGAGACCTTAACCTTCGAAGTCGTGAATTATTTGTTGATCTTGCTTCTGATGGTTCATATGAAATCACCAAAAAGGGATTACTCATGCTTTGTAAAACTTCAAAAGCATTCGATGAAGAATCTGAGCTGGCTGCTGAAGCAAAAGAACTGGGGCTTGATGTGGAAATTAGTGACCCTTCTCGATTGGCTGAAATTGATCCAACTATAGAAATGGATGTGAAAGGCGGTGTTTGGTTCAAGCAGGACTGCCATATGAACCCTGGTGCTTTTTTGAGGCAGCTCAAAGATAAGATTTTAAACATGGGTGCAGAGGTTGTGTATAACGCTGTTGGGCAAAAAATTATTTTTGATTCTGGACGGCCGAAAGCTCTTGAATGCGTTTACCTTGATAAAGATAATAATAATCAGAAAATCGAAACTATTGCCGCTGATCAGTTTGTGATTTGTGGTGGGGCTTGGTCTTCAAGCCTGGCTGATAGCCTAGGGATAAAATTACCATTAGTTTCAGGAAAAGGTTATTCGATGACGCTGACTGAGCCGGTTCAGTTACCGTCAATTTGTTCAATTCTGAATGAGGCGAGAGTTGCTGTGACCCCTTTTAACGGTTCTTTGAGATTTGCAGGCACAATGGAACTGGGAGACAATGATTTATCCGTCAACAGTCGACGCATCAATGGTATTTTAAAATCCATTCCAAAGTATTTTCCTAAATTTCAACCTCAACATTTTAATGGAGTGAAACAATGGTCAGGTCTCAGGCCATGTTCGCCGGATGGTCTTCCTTATTTGGGTCCTGCGGGCCCGGACCGAGAAAATATTTTTATCGCTACTGGTCATGCGATGATGGGACTGAGCCTAGCTCCAGTGACTGGAAAAATAATGGCTGATTTATTGTGTGGAGAAAAAAATGAAATTAATCTAAGGGCAATGTCTCCTCTGAGATTTAATTAAGTGAATTTTCTAAATTATACTACTGATGGTTCTACACCGATTGTGCCTATTAGAGTTGCAGGATAATTAGGATCTTTGGCAGTTTTTAACTTTTCTTCAACCGCATCCAGTTTTTCTTTGATATTAAGGTTACTGTTCTCGCCATCATAAATTGGATCAGAAATAAAATTAGTAAGGTTCTCATAATGTTTTTCCCATAATTTAATATCTACCTTGCATTGAGATTGAGTTCTTTCTTTGTACCAATCACTCTCTAAAAAGTTTTCCAGATCGAATAATTTCCTTACTTCAGGACTGTTCAGATTTTTTTCATCGTCTGGATTAGCCATTATTTTGAGTAAAGCTTTGAGTGGAGGGCATGCATCATTATAACTTTCATCTTCAAAGTACAGTTTTGCTACTTTTCGTTGTGTTTCTATTATATTATTGATGCCCTCGCTGAATGATTCCTTATCTTGCAGCTCAGGCTTTAACATTTCATTTGTAAATATGCTAGCAGGATCAGCGAAGACCCTTCCAAAGTATCTAGTAACAAATTTCTGTGTAATGCGGTAACCTAGTCTCTCAGTTCCATTGAATCCTTCAATCTCGCTGCAAGGCTCAAGTAATCCCTCGCTAATCATTTCCTCAGGATTTCTTTCACTGATTCGCATTCTTGACCAAACTTCAGGAATTATTAGGCTGATGTCGTGATCTACTCGAAAGTTCGGTCCAACATACCCAGCGGCACTTATGAAATGTGACTGTTGAGTTAGTATCGCTGAAGACAAGGCATTGTTTAAATCTATGATTGGAGGCAGTGCATTGAATGGTCCTTTTGTAAGGGCGCCTTCTGATCCCGCTCCTGTAGTTGATGGTGATTTTCCAGTCAGACTTGAAATGTAATCCATAAAAAGTTCGGGCAGTTCCTGATAGTGCAGAGGGTTGTAAACTGCTAAAGCCTTGATTCCAGATTTTTTATTTGGAGGATTGTTGCGTCTACCTGGAAGTACCGAGTTAACAGGTGTGGCAATGGGTTGGTTGATTGGAATTTCCCTATAGAGGTGCATACCCACTTTTGCTAGGTACTCTGACCTATCATCATGTAAATCTTCTCGATCTTGAAGGTATCTTGGGTTTTCAGACGGTTCACCATTAACAAGTCTTGGATGAGATGGTGATACAATAAATTGTGTATTTTTATTTTTATAATGTTTTTTGAAAAGTTTTTTCAGTGGAGCCGTATATTGTTCAAAGTTAATTGCGTTGGCAACAATGTCCTCAAGTTCAGACCGACTAATCGGTTCGTAGTTTGAGAAAAAATTCCCTTGTTTTGAAAAATTCTTTTCTGTTTCTTTGTCATATCCTCTGAGGAATGCATCGTCTGGTCTTTGGAAGAAACGGTATTCACAATTTTCAATAAATTTGTGGGACCCTTTTTTAATCTCTGGGTGAAGTCCATGTTCCTGATCAACTTTTAAAGTTGCTGAAACAGATATATCATCTTCCCTTTGTAATTTTTTTGCAGGAAGAAAATCTTTTCTAAGACTGAAAGTTCGCCAAGATCCGTCGCAATCATAGCCAACTCTTAGGTAGCGGGTAATAACCTTTTCACCTTCAAATTTAAGTTCGTAACCTGATTGTCCATCAATTATATCTTCACTGAACTTGTGTTGCCAATTTTCCCATTCTCCCCAACTTGGCTTGTACAATCGTTTAATGAGTAGCGCCAGACCAATTGCCGGTTTAGAAAGTGACTCAATATAAGAGTTGTGTTCATCTGTAAATTCGTCACTAGGCGTAATAAGCTTGAGCACGGAACCGAGTGATCTTTTAGGGCTCAGTATAGGTCTACTGGTGTCGGGCTTTTTTCTTGGGTTATGATATCGGTTCCAATAGTTGCGTTCTATGATTCCTCTAACCTCATCCATGGTTTTGTTGAATTCTGGAATTATGATGGGGCCTGCGGTCATTGCATCGGTAAGCGGTTTAGAAATCTCCGATTTTCCACCACCTGAAACGGTGCAGGGCTTGTGACAAAAAGTTCCCTCAGCCTGTGTTCCTACGAGTCTCCATCTTCTTCCTGCAGACGGACGATCAAGCTCAACTTTATATCCAGATGGATAAACATAAGTAACTTTATTTTGAAGTTTTAATTGATGGCTTGAAGCATCAGGATTAATCCATTCAATGGTTTGGCTTTCTTGATCGATTACAGCATTTTCAGGTAAATATACTATATTTTCATAATTTGAGTCGATCGCATAACCTTCAGGTTTTTGTATTGCTGTTTGACCGATGTAATCAAAAATCTTTTCAAATTTATGCTCTTTGCCCGCGAGGTTTTCATTCAATGTAAAATCTTCACCATGATCAAAAGACGGAAAAGCGATTGCTCCTCCAGCATGTTCTTCCTCACACCCTCCAAGTAAATTACAGGCATAACTAATTTGTGTCTTAACTTCTTTTTTACAGTAACCGTAATAATTGTCAGCTATCAAAGTGAAAATGATACCTGATTTATCTCTGCACGTTAATTTGAAGGCTGATCCATCATTATAAAGTTCGGATTCACTTTCCCAACACATGCCATCTTTTATTTGACGTTGAGTTGCTTCAGAGACATGCGGTAATCCCAAATCCTTTTTGGTAAAGTTGATAAGATGAGGGGCAAGTATTACACAACCGGTGTGACCGCTCCAATGCATTGGATCAAGGGCACTATTATTTTTTGGAAGAAAAGGATCACCAGCATTACCAAAAATCGATTCAACGAAATCTAGATTACTAACAAGATTCCCAGGAGCAAAAAAACGAATCTCCATTGATTTGCCATCATGAATTCCCGGAACATTTGGAAAAACTGATGGTCTTAATAATAGTGATAAGAATGACTTGGTACTCGCACTCTCATTTGCTGTGTAAGGTATGGTCAATAATTCATCTGGTGGGTTCAAAGCTTCTTTTAAAAGTCGAGCAAAGGTGATTTTTGGAACTG
>JACETS010000004.1 GCA_013911195.1 Verrucomicrobiales bacterium
AATGGGAGCTCACCCATATAAACTTTTTCCTCTTTAGTACCCGCCTCATCTTTCAAACGAAATGTTACATAAAGAGGAGCACTATATGTCTCGCTATTACGAATAGCTTCAAGAGCGGTGAGTTTTGGTTTACCTACATCGTAAGAAACAAAATCCAAAGTAACTTTATCATCATAGGAATCGATCGGGAAAACTTCCTTGAAGACTGCCTGTAAACCAACTTGTTTTCTCTTACTAGGAGCAACATCCTGCTGTAAAAAGTCAGCATATGATTGAATCTGTATACCAATGAGATTTGGAGCTTCAACGACTTCGTCGATGTTTCCAAAATGTTCGCGTATTCTATTAGACATAGTTATAATAATTTTCCTTTTTACAGGGTAAGATTTTTTGGCGAATTAAAATCACACAAGTTAGTGATTTGAAATGAATGGTTACTTGGGTTAGTCGCGCAAGCACGACAAAAGGCCGGATTTGCACCACAAATTTTCCGGCTTTCAATTATGATTGGATATGTTGGGCGGAGGGATCCGTTCCCAAATGAATTGTACAGCAAAATAAACTAGGATTGGTTTTGAGTCAGGTCCTGGATTTTATCTTAAGGGCTGAGTTGTTGATAAAATAGCACAGCTAAGAACATTTTCGCCCTTAGCTGTGCATTTTTTTAAATTTTATCAAAATAATGCAAAATTTAGACTATTTAAGCTCAACTTCTGCTCCTGCAGCTTCCAGTTTACCTTTAATTTCTTCAGCTTCTTCCTTAGCGCAACCCTCTTTAATGGGTGCAGGAGCACTATCTACAATCTTCTTTGCATCAGCAAGACCAAGGCCACTAACAGCAGCTCGAACTTCCTTAATGACAGCAATTTTGTTTCCGCCTGCGTTAGTAAGAATGACATCAAATTCAGTCTTTTCTTCAGCAGCGTCTCCACCATCACCAGCAGGTGCGGCAGCTACAGCAGCTACAGGAGCGGCGGCACTTACGCCCCACTTCTCTTCTAGTGCTTTTACTAGATCAGCAACTTCAAGGACAGTTAGTCCACTTAGGTCTTCGGTTATTTTTTCAATATCAGCCATGTTATTTTACGGTGTCTTCGCGGATTGGAGCCCCAAACCATTTAATTACAGCAGCCGCTGTTACGACAAGGAACCGTGGTTATATTGTTTAGTTTTTATTTATTTAGTTTTGTTGATCCTTAGTAACTTGATTGAAACTAAGGGTGATCGTTTTTTTAATTTTAGCCTTGTTCTTCTTTAGCTTTAAGTATTCTGGCAAGTGAGGATGCAGGCTCGTTCAGTAATCTAACAAAAGTGCTTGCAGGCGACTGCAACGTGCCGAGGAGTTGAGCTCTTAGCACTTCCATAGGAGGCAATGAGGCTAAAGCATTGAGTTCTTCGGGACTTAATAATTTTCCATCTAAAACACCAGCCCTCATTTCAGGCTTTTCATTTTCTTTTTTAAACTCTTTTATTATTTTTGCAACTGCACACACATCTTCTTCTCCTGTGACCAAAGCAGTCTGTCCTGATAAAAATTGATTAAGTTCTTCCGGAAAGTTAACAGCTCCAGAAGCCCTTTTCGCGTATGAATTCTTGGTAACGTATGCAGCGGCCCCACTACCAGCTAAACGAGTTCTTATTTCTTCAAACTGAGAAACTGTTAATTCTTTGTAGTCAATTACAATCATGAAAGGAGATGAATTAAGCCTTTCGACAAGATCGTTGATGATATTTTCTTTAATTTCTTTCATTGGTAATCTTGATCTTTAAGTCATTAATTATTTCTCGTATCCAGATGTTTCGATTGGTATTCCCGGAGAAACTGTCGCTGAAAGAGTTGCCACACAAAAATAAAT
The DNA here is from genome assembly GCA_013911195.1 of Verrucomicrobiales bacterium. Taxonomy (GTDB): domain Bacteria; phylum Verrucomicrobiota; class Verrucomicrobiia; order Verrucomicrobiales; family DEV007; genus EC70. The sequence goes on from JACETS010000004.1 coordinate 1,857, forward strand.
ACCTTTTGCAGAGGCTGGCTTTACCTGTCTTATCGCCTTCAGAACAGCATCCCCATTTTCGCTTAGCTGATCAGGGGTAAAAGATACTTTACCAATAGGCGCTGATAAATTACCACTACGATCCATTTTAAAATCAATTCTACCTGCTTTGACGGCTGTAACAGCAGAGGCAGTATCATCGGTAACCGTACCCGTTTTAGGATTAGGCATTAGACCGCGAGGACCTAAAAATCTACCAAGCTTTCTGACTTCGGCCATTGCCTCGGGTGTTGCAACAGCAACATCAAAATCCTGAAACCCACCTTGAATTTTAGTGATCATATCATCATAACCAACAAATTCTGCGCCAGCGTTCTTAGCCGCGGTTGCAGCCTCTCCTTGAGCAAAAACCAAAACACGAACTTGTTTACCTGAACCATGAGGCAAAGGGCAAGTACCTCGAACCATTTGATCTGATTGCTTTGGATCAACACCTAATTTTAAGGATATTGAAACCGTTTCATCGTATTTTGCAGAAGGGAATTTTTTAAGCGTATCAATTCCTTCTGATAAACTGTAAACTTTATCGTCTTCAATTAGTTCCGCCGCTTGACGGTATCTTTTACTTCTTTTTGTTGCCATTTTATTTTTTGCAGTGCTAACGAATTTAAAACTCTCCTGCTGTTCAAGTTTATATTAAATCATTTACATACCTTCGATTTCGATACCCATTTGACGGGCACTACCTGCGATAATTCTTGCCGCAGCTTCATCATCTTCAGTATTGAGGTCAGGTTTCTTAATCTTAACAATTTCCATGACTTGTTCTTTAGTAATGGTAGCTACTTTAGTTTTATGAGGCTCACCAGATCCAGATGCTATCTTAGCGGCTTTTTTTAATAATGCTGAGGCCGGTGGCTGCTTACATACGAAACTAAAAGTTTTGTCTTTATAAACTGTTATAACAACAGGTAATACATCTCCGGCTTGAGCTTGAGTCTTAGCGTTAAAGTCTTTACAAAACTCCATGATATTCAAGCCAGCTTGTCCAAGAGCAGGGCCAACCGGTGGGGATGGATTTGCCTGACCAGCTGGAATCTGGAGTTTTAATGTGCCTGTTACTTCTTTAGCCATGATGATTAAATTTATTATTTGAGTTATTTGGTCTTTTTATTCTTCCTTCTCAATCTGCCAATGTTCGAGTTCTACAGGAGTTGGTCTCCCAAAAACTGTGACTGAAACTAATAAAGTTCCTTTCTCTTGATCGATTTCTTCAATAATACCTGGCTGACTTTCGAATGGCCCATCAGAAACTTTAATGGTTTCTCCAACATCGAAAGCAATCTTAGGCTTAACGCTTTCCTCACGCTCTTTAATTTGTAGAAGCATACTTTCAACTTCTCTAGGCCGCATAGGAATAGGGTGATTTTTGGTTCCAGCAAATCCAATGACTCCGTGTGTTTCTTGAATAAAATACCAACTCCTGCCCACTAAACCACCTTCGTCATTTAAAAGGTGCATATTAACTAATAGGTAGCCAGGAAAAAATTTTCTCGTTGATTCAGATCTTTTACCTTTCTTTACCTCAGCAACTCTCTCGGTTGGCATGAGAACCTCAAATACAACGTCACTCATTTCCTCCGCTTCCATGCGTCGCAGTAAGCTATTTCTAACTTTATTTTCTTGACCAGAAAGCACATGAACTACGTACCATTGATCTTTGGGTGCGGGGATTAAAGCCATTTTAATTTATAATTTTTCCGATCTAAAATTTGTTCACAAATAATTAAATTCCTGTGACCATTTTTATAATTTCAAAAAGTATGAGGTCCCATAAACTAACAAAAGCCCCGAGAAGCATCATAGCTATAAAAACAACAATCGTAGAATCTGTGAGTTCCTTAAACCTCTTGAAACCCTTCTCACCTTTTCCCTTAGGAATCCAAGGCCAACTTGCTTTTTTAAGCTCAGCCTTAACTTCCCTCATATATCCGTACGCTCTTTTCATTTAAGTTTGTTTGTTGTTCCTGTGGTAAAGGCTTGGCAGGGTAGGAGGGATTCGAACCCCCGACACCCGGTTTTGGAGACCGGTGCTCTAACCAGGCTGAGCTACTACCCTCTTTGAGTTTATTTATAACGTCTTTCTTCTTTCTATTAAACTCTTACTAGAGGCTTCTTTTTTACGGCGGAGCCGGATCCACCTCGGGCTAATTAATTGCCCGGCCAGATCCGGCTTAGCTAAATTGATATAATTGGGGTTTAAATTAATCGAGAATATCAGCAACTCTTCCTGCTCCGACAGTTCTTCCACCCTCACGGATAGCAAAACGAATCGTTTTCTCCATTGCGATTGGTGTAATTAAGTCAACTTCCATGGTAACATTATCACCAGGCATAACCATCTCAACACCATCAGGTAATTTGATAGTACCTGTTACGTCTGTTGTCCTGAAGTAGAATTGTGGACGATAGTTACTAAAAAATGGAGTATGTCTTCCTCCCTCATCTTTACTCAAAACGTAAACCTCAGAGGTAAATTTTTGGTGTGGTGTAATAGAACCAGGCTTAGCGATAACCTGACCACGCTCGATGTCCTCTTTTTTAACACCTCTTAATAGTATACCGACATTGTCACCTGCTTCTCCGCGATCAAGCAACTTACGGAACATTTCGATATCAGTGACAGTTGTTGTTTGAGTGTCACGGATTCCAACAATTTCAACTTCTTCCATCTTATTAACAACACCTCTCTCTACACGACCTGTGGCAACAGTACCTCTGCCTTCAATCGAGAAAACATCCTCAATAGGCATAAGGAAATCCTGATCAACTGGACGCTCTGGCTTAGGAATATAATCATCAACCGCAGCCATAAGTTTCATGATATTTTCCTGTTGTTCTCCATCACCCTCAAGAGCTTTAAGAGCTGATCCTTTAACAATAGGAATATCATCTCCAGGAAATTCATACTGGCTAAGTAATTCACGAATTTCCATCTCGACAAGATCAAGAAGCTCATCATCGTCAACTTGATCAGTCTTGTTGAGAAAAACAACAATAGCCGGTACACCAACCTGACGAGCAAGAAGTATGTGCTCTCTTGTCTGAGGCATTGGACCATCAGCGGCAGAACAAACCAAAATAGCTCCGTCCATTTGCGCAGCTCCTGTAATCATATTTTTGACATAGTCAGCGTGACCAGGACAATCAACGTGGGCATAGTGTCTATTTTCAGTTTCATATTCAACGTGTGCTGTTGAAATTGTAATTCCACGCTCTTTTTCTTCCGGTGCTGCGTCGATTTCGTCGTAATTTTTCTTCTCAGCCAAACCTTTTTCCGCCAGAGTGTGACAGATAGCAGCGGTGAGCGTGGTCTTCCCATGATCAACGTGACCGATTGTACCGATGTTGACGTGGGGCTTATTCCTTTCGAATGCTTCTTTGGCCATGACTTTATAAGTGGTAAGTTCTATGTTTAAGAACTAGGGTCTATATTTTGGGTTCCTAACAAATTTAAAAGACAATATCTTCTTGGCTTATATAATTTGTTTTTATTGTTTTTATTGTTTCCGATTTATTCGGTAGTTATTATGTTAATTTTACACTTTTTTGCGTGGAGCTCATGACGGGATTTGAACCCGTGACCTCTTCCTTACCAAGGAAGTGCTCTACCCCTGAGCTACATGAGCGTGTCGGTAACTAATAATTTTATGAGTATTAATCTCGTTTATTTATTAGAAAAGAAACACTCACGCAGTCCACAGAAGCCGAAAAGTTGCTAACCAAAAACACAGTCAAATATGATTATGTTATCGATTAAGAACCCATCCACCCCTGCGAAAAAGTGGAGCGAAACCTATCAAATTGGTCGTTAGTGTCAAAAAAATTTTGAGATTTTTAAGCCTTTCGTGGATTGAATTTTTTAACTTGTTTATAATGAGTGGGTTACAGATAAAACTTTTGGCTTTCTTAAATGCTGAGAATATTTAAATAAAAATTACACCATTTTAGTCCATTATTTCGGCAATTCTTTCAATATCGACAGCCTTTCCACTTGTTGTGTCAATATCCACTAAAACACCACGAATCTCTACAGGCCCCTTTGCTACTGGCATAGTTTGAGGCATTGAAGTTTTCATTCTGTGGAGAATTGGCTCTACTCGGCGACCTAAAATGGATTCTTTGGGTCCGCACATTCCAGCATCACAGAGAAATGCTGTACCTTTCGGAAGAATTTGTTCATCGGCCGTTTGAACATGAGTATGAGTACCAACTACTGCAGAAACTCTTCCATCTAGATATCGAGCCGTAGCAATTTTTTCACTTGTGGCTTCAGCATGAAAATCCAGAAAAACCATTTTAATATCATACTCATTTTTTATTTTTTCTAACTCCTCATCAATCGCAATTAAAGGATTTTCGAGTGGAGGATTCATGAATGTTCTTCCCTGCGCATTCATGATAGCTACCGGCCCCTTATCTGATTCTAGAACAACACTACCATTACCTGGGGTTTTATCAGGATAATTAAGTGGTCTCAACAGTCGAGGTTCAGTTGGTAAGAAATCAACAATTTCTCTCTGATCCCAAATATGATCTCCAGTAGTAATCACCGTTGCACCGGCTCTAAGCAGTCCAATTGCAATCTTAGGAGTGATGCCTCTACCTCCTGCCGAATTTTCTCCATTTACTACAATAAAATCAATGCTCCGCTCTTCACGTAACTTTGGGATAAATGTCGCAACAGCCTTACGACCTGGTTCGCCGACAATATCTCCTAAAAAGAGTAGCCGAAGATTCTTATTATGTGGAAGCTTGTCCAAATGAATTACCTAGTTGGATTTTAAATAATACAGTTCATACTGTGGTATTATTATACTCAAGGTTTAAATAATGACCATCACTAATGTTTCATAAAGACCGGCTGATAAAGAATTATACCCAACGTTTATATTTTTCTATATTCGCATTGGCGGTCTTTACTTTAACCCTCATATCAATTTTTAAATTTGGGGGTTTTGAACAAGATGAAATAGCAGAGTACCAGCTAAGAGTTCGTCCTAAACTCAGCACATTGGCAATAAATCCTAATTGGAATGAACTAAAATATTATCAAAAAACAATCACCAAAAAAAAATTTCTTCAAGATATTCAATCAGTTTATTCAGAAGGAGAATCTTGGAAATTAGCCGCTAAGATCACTAGTAATTATGTTGACTTAAAAACTAAAGGTAACAATTCTACTCGAATTTTTTTTTCTGAAAAAAACTCGAATTTAAAAACTCCAAGGTTTTGGAGAAAAGCAAACGAACTTCCAAAGTTAATCCGTTCCACAAGCAAACCACTAAAAGATATTTCGATCGCAATTGACCCTGGCCATATCGGAGGAGAATGGGCAAAAATGGAGGGAAGATGGTATCAAATAAACAATTCTGGTATAGAAATTAAGGAAGGCGAACTTACTTTGGAAGTTGCAAAAAGGTTAAAACAAAAATTAGGAAATTTAGGAGCTAGGGTTGAATTAGTTAGATCTGAAAATAAACCAGTCAATCAATTGAGCCCTGAAGATTTCATTGATTTAGCGAAAGAAATCCTGAAATCCAAAGGCATGGATTTTAATAAAAAAAATATTAAAAAAGAGTCTGAAATTTTATTCTACAGAGGTCACGAAATTCGTAGAAGGGCTTTTATAATTAATAAAAAAATTAAACCTGATATAGTTATATGTGTACACTTTAATGCCGAATCTTGGGGGAATCCTTACAAACCGGCATTAACACAAAAAAATCATCTACATCTTCTCGTTAACGGTAATTACAGTCGATCCGAATTTAGGCTAGAAGATAATCGTTATCACCTTTTCGTTCGTCTTTTCCAAGGCATTCACTCCGAAGAGTTTAAACTTAGCAAAGCAGTTGCTCAATCAATGGCTAAGGAAACTCGTTTACCCCCATACAAATATAAGACATCAAATGCTAAACTTATCGATATAAATGAACCATACATTTATGCCAGAAATCTTTTAGCTAATCGAATCTATCATTGCCCAGTTATATTCCTGGAGCCCTACGTAATGAACAATAAGGAATTTTACGATAGAGTTAAATTAGGATCCTACAGAGGTTTAAAAACTATCAACGGTGAAAAACGCAAAAGTCTTACAGATGAGTATACAGACGGTTTGGTCAATGGACTGAAAAAATACTATATTGAAAGTCGGAATTGAATTTTTTGTATCAAAATGAATTATAAAAAAGTTCTTCACTTTTCACGAAACAGAAATTTTTTAATTTATTCTGCTCTTTCTGTAGGAATTATTGCTGTTCTGTTAGGTTTTATTATTCAATACAGTAAAGCACCAGAATCGGTTAAAATAAAAAAAATACTTAAGGGTTCTTGCCCCTGGCTTACTCACTCAGAACTGGATGAATTATTTGAAACCAATAATTACCCATCGTTAAAAAACTTATTAATATTCAAACAGGACCAATCTTTTTCTAAAGTTGAAATTGCTAACATTATTCGTAATGGATATTATCAAACCGCTCTACTTTTAAAACTTCCTCAAAACATCCTTTCGGAAAAAGAACGAAAACTCTTTGAAACTTTTGCGTTAGTGAGATTTGACAAAAAGAATGAAATTCATTTGTCACAATTAAAAGCTTTCGCTCTGGATAAGGAACCCATTCGTTTTGCATCTGAATTTTATGCAGATGCTTTAAATTCCAATGGTGAACAAGAAAGAGCCGAGGAATTTTACAAGCTAGAGTTCAATAAGTATCCCAGATCATTATACTCAAAATCAAAAGTAATTATCTCTTTAATTGAAAAGGGCAAAAAAAAGGAAGCCAAAGCATTATTTAACGATCAAAAATTGAAAGAAAACATCGACTTCAAAACATTTAAGTTTATCGCATCTGAACTTGAACTATGGATGTCTCTAACTTTGAAAAGTTACCATTTAGCATTTGGAAAATTGTCTTTATCATGGATCATTGTAACTTTATTTGCTGCTTTAATTTGGTTCGCGATTATTGCCAACTTAGGACAACTAATTGAGGATTTCCTTACCAGACTAACTCTTTACAGTTCAGCCTTTATATCAGGATTTATCTCCACTTTTTTAGTTCTAGGTTTAGTATACTGGCAGGAAAATAAATTAGGCCTCAAAATCAATGGTGAAACTGTCAATGATATTATTTACTGTATATGTGGAATAGGTCTTCGAGAAGAATTAATAAAGATAATCTTTTTCGCACCTTTTTTGATCATTCTAAAAAAAAGGCAATCAGCAATGGAAGCTCTAGCATGTGCTGCATGCGTCGGTCTTGGATTTGCGTGCTCAGAAAATATTCTCTACTTTGGTTCAGGATTTGAAAGTGCCGTCTTTCCCAGATTTCTTACTGCTAATTTTCTACACACTTCGCTAACTGCAATTGTCGGACTAAGTATGTACTACTTGATACTTAATCCAGTTAAGAATTGGGAAAACTTTTTCAAAAATTTTATTATTGTTGTTGTAGCACATGGTGCCTACGACGCGTTGGTAGGAATTGTTCCTAATCTAGCAAATAGTATGGGGCTTGTATCGATTATCATTTTTGCAATCATCTCAAACTCATACCTAAATCTCGCAAAACAAATGCGAACAGGAAAACCATCAGCATTATCTCCACTAGGAATATTTATTATTGGTTCATGTCTACTGATTGGTATATCATGGAATTTAGCATGCTATTTATATCCTTTGAAAACGGTAGTTTCATCCATAGGGGAAAGTACCCTTTCTATGGGTGCTTTAACTTTCATTTTCATTAATCAATTTAGAGATGAATGACCTGATCGCCCTAGAAATAATTTTAAAATGCTCGAATATCAGATTGCATTATATTTATTATTTTGCGATATCTAGTTTATCTCTTTAATGAAAATTAGGGTCAACAATAATGAAAATTTTAAAGATTTGCACAATCCTTCTCACTATTAGCTTATGCTCCTGTACGGGCATTAGATCGTTAAGCGTTCCTATTTTTAACCAATCTAAACCTATTCAATCTACTAATGAGGAACAACAAATTGTTAAACCTCAACCAGAGATTTCTAAACCCTCTAAACCAGCAGCAAAACAAAATAAAATTAATAAAGACGAGCAGAATCAAGCTGAAGAGCCAAAATCTGATAAAGCTATTGAAGAAAATCCTAAGAATCTCAACGTTGAGGAAAGCTCAAACAATCCGAAGCCAAAAGAAAATCGTCCAGAAGTTATTGAATTAGATCCAGTAAATAAACCAACTTTAAAACCTAAGCTTCCTGAAAGAGAAGGAGTACTTCCGCCGAAATAAGTTTTATTAAGATCAAAAATTTATAAATTTGCCTATATCAAATTAACCATATACCGAATTTTAGCTTTCCTTTTCATGTAATGAATTAGGGCTTTTATAGCGGCCTGCCTTTTTTCGGCTTCAATAACCGCGGCTAACTCGTTCTTAATAGTCTTAATAGGTAATTGATTTTGGCTTTTCCTATCTACTAAGCGGACAATATGCCAACCAATTTTTGTTTGAAAAGGAGGACTTGTTTCACCAATTTTTAATTGATTAATTTGATCATAAAAAGTTTTAGTAACCCTTTCTTTAGTTAACCAATCTAGATGCCCTTGGTTTGTTTTGGAACTAGGATCCTCAGAATAAGTTTCAACTAAAGATTCAAAATTTGATCCCTGTTGAGACTTGAGATAGACGTCATAAACATTCTTCTTCAAATCATCAGGATCCTTATCTAGGCTAGCAAAGAAAATTTGCTGGACCTTCAGTCTCTCTGGATTTTTTCGGGTATCATTTTCGATTTTATACCTTTCCAATATTTCATCATCAGTAACTTGAATGTATTTGCTAATTACTCTTTCAATCCATAGCCTCTGCATGAATTGATTTTCAGTAAATGAATCTATCCGTTTTACAGAAAACCCCTGAGATTGTGAGGCTCGATTAAATTCTTCAGAACTTTCAAAACCTTTTCTAAAATCTATTAATGAGTCATTTAGTTGTTCAATGTTCATCTCTACCGGGGTATGATAAGAATGAAACCAAACTAGTTTATCGACTATTAAGTTGTTGAGACATAAGGATTTTATAGAATCAATTCTATTATTTGATATGCTATTTAAGTTGATTCCATTTTTAAGGCAGTATTGATTGAAGCGCCTCTCTAGTTCCAGTTTATATATTGGATATGCGTTTACAGTCGCCACAACTCCTTCCCTTTTGGCAATTTCAGCTAAACTTTCTTGATCGTTGTTCGCTATCTTTTTTATTGCTAATCTAAAAGGCCCATCGAAAAGATAAAAATCCGAAAAGAGGTAGAAAATGGCAATTGAATAACATAAATATTTTTTACGAAAAAATCTTATTTGCTTTTTTAATCGCACTTTTTCTTGATCAACCCTCACCCTCTAATAATGAATAATATAATTTCTATTCCTTGGACCAGATAGTTGCTTGAGCAAGGCTATATTGATATTTTCGATGGTGTTCCAATATAACAAAAGGCATGTCCTTGACTTCCTTGAGTAAAAGTTGTGGAGAAAGACTATCTTTTAACCAATCTAAGGTAGAACCTTCGGGCCAATAATCAGGTTTTGTAAATTCCCCCAACCAAGTACATGGAGTTGTAATGATGAGTACTCCACCCGTATTTAAGAGATTAGGAAACCGATTTAATAATTTTTTAGGTTCAGGTAATCGACAAATGAGATTAGCTGCATGAATCACATCAAATTGACCAATGTCATCAGATAAATTCATAGCATCACCCACTTGAAAGCGAATTTTTGTTGGCTCGGACGCTTTTGGAACTTTAGCAAAAGTTTCAATCAACTCATTTCCTTCTGTATGGATATGATATTTTAAACTCGCATTACGTCTAAGATTTTCTGCATTTTCAATAAACACTCTTGAATTATCTATTGCTAGGACATCTTCACAAAAACTAGACAATTCAAAAGCAGATCTTCCAACAGAACATCCAAGATCCAGAGCTCTCTTGAAACTTTTAGAACTGTCAAGATTCTCGCAAACTGTTCTTTCTGGAAAATGAAGATGCGATTCTTTAATAAAACCGAATGGATTTAATTCTGAAGAAGTACCGTAATGAAAAAGGAGGTACTCGTTCAGGAGTTTTTGTGTTTCATATAAACTCAAAATAAAATATTGGGTTTAACTTATTATTGTTTCTGAAGTGCATCAACAAGATATTGACTAGGTTTAAAGTGCTCAATTAATATTTCATGTTGCTCACCTCTCTTCATGCGAACTTGGCTTATATCAAAGTTAGGGGTTTTATGAGGAGCAAACAAAATATCATCATGCGTGGAGTTACGATGTGTTTTGAACATGTCTGGTGTTATATCTCCTCCAAGATGATCATCCCTTCCAGTAGCAAGATGACAAGTTCCTAAAACTTTTTCATCTTGAATATCTGCACCGGAAACCGGAAGAACCTGAGTTCCAAATCCAAGTTCACCCAATGTACCGGTTACAGGATCATCAAGAAGTTTTTTATTGTGTTCATCGATCGTTGATTGGTTTCCCTCGATTAATGATGTCTGGTAAATGTTACGATCTTTTACATCTAGAAGACCTAGAGTTCCGTCATGATATTTCATTGGAAATTGACCCTCAGCATCAACTGGAACGAAATAAACCTCGCCTGCGGGCAAATTAGCTATATCGGGATTATTTCCTTTGCACAAACCATGAGATTTTTGAGCTTCTTGCCCATCAAGCATTAACTTAGCGGTCAAAACACGCCCGTCATCAATAGTGAAATCAATTTCAATTTCATCTGCACGCGTCATGGCGATTCTAAGCTTCTCAGCGTCAGCAGAAACCTGTTCATAGTCGACAGCTAATCCAGTGCTCAAAATGATATCATTCACACCATGCATCGTGGCACCTCTAAAATTAAATTCCTTGCATTTTGCGGTCAGAGGAGCTGTAGCGCTCCAATCAGAAATACATAGAATGATATCATACTGAGAATAAATGTCTCGATCCAGAGACAACTGATTTCCTTTAACATCAAAACACTCATCTTGCATGTCCAGATTGGATCCACCAGTAGAATGATAGGCAAACATTTCTCCACCCTTCATTCCGAGCTCATTAATCACCGAATCTTTCAAAGCGCGAAAAAATTCATGATAGGCTTTGTACTGGACTGGATATTTTTTTTCATTTTTCAAAAACTGAAAATTTAACATTTCGGTTTTGGGGTCCTCAAAATCTGTAAGAATACAAATATTGGATCCAGAGATAGGATCAAAAACAGTAGTTAGTAAATTACTCAAACTAAAGCTAGGAAAGACTCGATCCTCTGGTGAAAGAATAATATTGGATGATAATGTTTCTAGAGTGCTCATGGTGATAAAGAACTTGCCGAGAGATACGTCCTATATTGAATTGATGCAACTTTTCGGAAATGAAACAATTAAACTGAAATGAGTAAAACGGACATTCAAAAAAATAAAAACAAAACAGTGGTGATTTCAGGCTCAACAAGCGGACTCGGAAAAGAAATGTCTATCGAATTCGCAAAACGTGGATGGTTAGTGGCCGGATTGGGAAAAACAAAGGCTAAAGTTGATGAAATGACAAGAATTATGGGTGAAAAACACCAAATAAGAGAATGTGACGTTACATGCAATGAATCCGTAAAATCATTTTCTGAAAAAATTATAAAAAAGTTAGGAGTTCCCGAGCTTCTAATAAACAACGCTGCGGTGATGAATGCACCAAAACCACTTTGGGAAGTACCAAGAGAGGAATTTGATTACCTAACTCATGTGAATATTAACGGCGTTGCAAATATGATACGTCATTTCTTACCCTCAATGCTAGAAAAACGACAAGGGATGATAATCAATGTAAGCTCAGGATGGGGCCGCTCAACCTCACCAGATGTTGCTCCATACTGTGCGACAAAATGGGCGATAGAAGGGCTCACCGGAGCTTTGGCTCAAGAACTTCCTCAAAGAATGGGATGTATTGCTTTAAATCCTGGAGTGATAGATACTGATATGTTACGTAAATGTTGGGGTAATGGAGCAGAATTATATCAAAAACCAAGGGATTGGGCCAAATTAGCAGTGCCTTTCATTGAAAATTTAACTTATCAAGACAATGGCAAACAAATGAGTGCGCCTTAGACCCTATCTTGTATCGTATTACCTCTCCTCCTCGTTGACCACACAATGCAGAATAGCTTCTCTAAGTTGTTTTCTACCAAACATTGAAGCGGCAGATTTCCCTCTAGTTCTTTCGGTGAACTTTAAATTTTTTAGTCTTCTCGATGACCTTCCTTCTCTCAGAATCTCTGAGATATCCCTAAGTTCATGATTTGCGATATTTTTCTTTTTTGAAACAGGCCAAGGAATTCGACTTAAAAATGACATATAATAAATAAACTTAAAAATTATTTATAATTGATTATCAATATATCTTAAATAAAAGCAAGATTAATATCGATTAATTTAAGTTAAAGAGTTTGAGTGATTGCTTTTAGTGATCCGAAAACGAATGTATGAATATCGTCTCTAAAATCAGACCTTATTAATTACGATATGAAGTATTATTATCTTTTATTTGTCATAAGCCATTTCACTTTTTTAAATACTCATGCAAATGAGATTAAAAGCTCTCAAGGAGAAAAAAATCAATCTAAATACGAGGCTGTAGTTAGAATAGAAAATTCTTCCCTTAACCCTGATTATAAAACTCCTTGGAACAGTGGTAGAGATTCAGGAGGCAACGGAACAGGTTGGTTGGTTGATAATAATAAATTTTTAACCAATGCTCATGTAGTTAGTAACAGCAGAATAGTTTATATCAAAAAAGTAGGTGACGCTAAACCCTACAGAGCAAAAATTATTCATATTGCCCACGATTGTGATCTAGCCATGCTTGAACTTGAGGATCCTTCAGCATTTGAGGGAGTCAAACCCTTTGAAGTTGGAGAGTTACCTCAATTAGATACAACTGTTAAAGTTATTGGTTACCCTATTGGTGGAGAACGTATTTCAATTACTTCCGGTGTCGTTTCAAGAATTGATTTCCTTAGTTATTCACACACAAGCGTTGATTTACACCTAACGGTGCAAATTGATGCCGCTATTAATCCCGGCAATTCAGGAGGACCAGTCATTCAAGATGGCAAAGTTGTTGGTGTAGCTTTTCAAGGTTACTCCGGTAATATCGCACAAAACACTGGATACATGATACCTCCACCGGTCATAAAAAGATTTTTAAAGGATGTTGAGGATGGAAATTATGATCATTACGTCGATTTGAGTATGAGTGATTTTCCGCTAATAAATCCATCTCAAAGAATTGCCTTAGGCTTACCGAATGATGGAATAGGCATTATGGTAGCAAATGTAGAAGAAGATGGGTCTGCGGGCGGTATTTTAAAGACTGGTGACGTTCTTTTAGCGATTGATGGGCTTCCGGTAAAATCAAATGGATTAATAAATTACGATGGAGAAGATGTTAATATGAATGAGATCGTGGAAAGAAAATTTGCCGGTGATGTTATTGATTTAAAAATTTGGAGGGATAAAGAAGCAATTGAAACAAAAGTTACACTTAAGAGATTTTTACCCTATCTAATTGCGGCTCGTAAGTACGACGAAAAACCAAGATACGTCATGTATGCAGGTCTTGTCTTTCAGCCTTTAGACCGGAATTTAATGGCCGCTCATAATATGAAAAGTCTACAAGTTAGATATCATTTTGATTCGTATGTATCCTCAGACATTTATAAAGAACGTCCTGAAGTAATTGTTCTAACTTCAATTCTTCCGGATTCAATAAATTCGTACTTCACCCAATTCTCTCAAAGTATTGTTGATAAAGTTAATGGAATTAAAGTTAAAAACTTAACAGACGTTCATACTGCCCTCTCCACTAACGAGGCTCAATATATTGTGATCAACCTATTAGGAAGTGGAAGGCCAATTGTAATCGAGAAATCTAAGGTTAAAGAAGCTCAGCAAAGAATTCAGAAAAAATATAATATCATCAAGGATCACTATCTTGGTGAAAATAAGTAAATTAATTAAATTAATCTAAGACAATTCATCAAAAAAAATTAAACATGAAACGTTTTTTGAAAATCATATATTTTTCTTTTTGCCTGCTTCTAACTAACTCAATCTCAGTTTTTGGAGCAAGTGCAGAAAAGTCTGTAATCAGAGTCAACACAACGATGCAGGCATTCAATCTGATACAGCCTTGGGAAAAAGGTGCGGCAAGCACACGTTTGGGATTGGGCGCTGTTTTACCAAATAATAAAGTTCTTGTTACGGCACAAATGGTAACTGATGCCACTTACATTGAATTAGAAAAACCAGACTCTTCAGAAAAAACTTCTGCGAGAGTTCTTACGGTTGATTACGAGGCAAATCTGGCAGTTCTTGAACCCACTGATAACAAATCTTTTTTATCAGATAGAGAACCCTTCCTCATAAATGAAGAGCTAGCCCCATCTGATCAACTCGAAGCATGGCAATTTGAAAGCAACGGAACTCCGGTCACTACGAAAATCACGGTATCTAAAGCAGAGGTCAGACAGTCATTTTTAGAAACATCAAAATTCCTTCAAGTCCAAGCTAATGGCCCAGTTCAATATCGCGCCGGAAGCTTTACTCTTCCGGTTGCTAAAAACAACAAACTCGCAGGATTACTAGTTAGTTATTCAAGTAAGGATCAGATTTCTAGTATATTACCAGCATCAATTATTAAACATTTTCTTAGTGATATTGAAGATGGTGAGTACACAGGATTTCCGAATTTAGGAATCATGTATTCCCAAACACTGGACGAGCAATTCAGGGAATATTTAAAACTTCAAAAAAATGAGGGTGGAGTATTTGTTAGTAAGGTAATTGATGGAGCCTCCGCTGCAGGCAATTTGAAAGCCGGCGATGTCATTCTAGAAATTAATAACAACAAAATAGATTCCAGAGGAAATTATGAAGATAAAATTTGGGGTAAACTCAGTTTTAGCAATTTAGTTAGGGGAATTCCTTTTACTGGTGATTCTACAAAAATGTCTATAATACGAGATGGCGAAAGAATGAATCTGAGTTTTAAACTTATTAGAAGGCCCACTGCAGATTATTTAATTGATCCTTACATGTTTGATAGAGGTCCGAAATTTTCAATAATTGGCGGACTCGTTTTTCAGGAGCTTTCAGTACCCTTCCTCAAGCTCTTCGGCAACGATTGGCGAAATCGAGCACCAATAAAACTTTTGATGGCACATGCAAATCCCGAAATGTATGAAAAGAAAGGTAATAAAAAACTAGTCATGATGACTAGGACAATACCGACTCCTGCCACTCTCGGATATGAACGCTTGAGCACCTTAATTGTTACTAAGATTAACGGCATCCCGATTAAGGATATAAAAGATGTTAATACTGCTTCAAAAAAACCAATAGATGGTCAACACAGGATAGAATTTGAATCTTACCCAAAACTAATTTTTGTGGATGCTAACTTATCTTCAAGAGTCAACAAGGCATTAGAAAATAGAATTGGTTTAACTGAACGTCTCAAATAGTTATAATTTTATTTGGTAATGATTGATGAGCCAATAGGCGTTATTTTTGATTGGGACGGAGTTATTATTGACTCCCATGATCAGCACGAGCTAAGTTGGCAAAAATTGGCAGAAGAAAATAATAAAACCTTACCAATTAACTTCTTTAAAGAAACTTTTGGAATGAGAAATGAGTCCATCATTCCAAAGCATTTTGGTGATTGGATTGATAAGGGGAAAGAAAACCAAGTTCAAGATATCGCCGATAGAAAGGAACAAATCTACAGAGAAATCATTATCGAATCTGGAATCGATCCACTCCCAGGCGTTACAAAATTGTTAGCTACTCTCAAAGAGGAAAATATTCGATGTTCAATCGGCTCGTCGACACCCACAAAAAACATAGAAACAGTTATAGGCATGATTGGATTATCCGATCATTTTAATGCTATCACCGCAGCTGAAGACGTTAATAATGGCAAACCTGATCCTGAGGTCTTTCTTACGGCCGCAAAAAAAATTAATGTTAATCCAGAAAAGTGTATTGTTGTTGAAGACGCTCATGTTGGAATTGAAGCAGCTTTATCTGCAAAAATGAGAGTCATAGCCGTTGCCACAACTCACCAAATTGATCAGCTAGGCAGGGCTCACCTTGCAGTAGAAAGTTTGGAACAAGTCAAAATCAAAGACCTTTACGAATTAGTCGGATAATTTTACTTAATTCCCAAGCCAAGTTGATTTTGACAATAATCGATACTTTTAGCTATCTCACTTTTTTGGTAATCCTGATCAGCTTTTGATTTTTCAATGTTTTTTGGAGGAGTCCATGGCTTTCTGGGTTTCCCATTTTTAGCTAGTTCAAGAAATTTATCATATCCTTTGGGTTTGCCTTTGGGCCATGCTTTCCAAAAAGATTCATCATTTAACCTTAGTTCTCGATTAAAACCTGAAATTGTTTCAATGTTAACTGCGGTATCTGGACATAATTTTTGATATAAATCAAAATAAGCTACGAGATCTACAGTACCCTCACCCATTGCAGTCCATTGAGCAGTAACTCCATTTTCACTTTCCCACACAGCAGTATCTCGCAAGCTAGTCGTTATTGCGTACTTGCCAAGATTTCTTAAATTCTCAATAGGATCTTCAAGTGTCCATACGGCATTACCAGAATCCATATTGGCTCCAACAAAATCACTTCCTGCTTCTTCGATTAATCCCACTAATTCGGTTGAGTGCATGTCACCGGCATGATTTTCCATGGCGATTTTTATCCCATGATCAACACAGTAAGCCTTGTTTCTTTTAAGTACCTGAACTGTATCATGGATTCTTGCTTCAATACCACCTTCACTCAACCGGTCTCCCCTATCTCCTAGAATAACTCTAAAAGCAGGTGATCCGAGAGCTTTGGCCATTCTTACTCCTAGCTTTAGGTGTTCATCTGCGGTCCCCCAGTCTTTCTTAAACCTCCTTGCAGTAGGGCATATCGACCAAGAACCAAGTAAAATCTTAACGCCTTTGTCAATTGAGTATTGAGCCAAATTTTTTAAATATTTTTCATCATCTAATTTTTCAAGTGGTCCAAAATCAGTAATGAAAAGAGTATCACATTTTAGTTTGGCAGCATAATCAACAAGTTCGGATGCCTTCCATCCCATAGCACGTACGGCAAAGTTATCATATCCAAGTGAAATTTGTCTCTTTGCAACTTTAGCCTGCAAGACATTTTCATTTGAGGCAAAACAGGTATAGGCACTGCCTGCTATCATAGCAGATCTTAGGAAATCACGACGGGTATTTTTTTGCATATCAAAATATAAAACTGCAAAAAGCTATTTAGCAATAATCTTCCTAAAATAATCAGATCCAGCTATGCTCAGGAGCTAAAGATTTGGCCTCGGTAATTGAGATTTTCTCCAATAAGAACCTCCTACTGTAATTTCCATTGTTATACTTATGACAACAAGGATAACAAGCTGAATCTCGGGTTAGCTTTTTGACCCTAGGTACTACGACACCACAACATTTACAGCGATAGGCGTGCTTTCTTTTAACCTCTCTAGTTGCTAGAGGTAAATCGTGACAACGTTTTTCTCCTGGAATGCCAAGTTCTGAACATGCTTGCTGCCATTCAAGCCCATGCGGTTGTATGTGAGAACCAGATGCCCTATAATTAGCAATCAAATGAGCAAGTTCATGCATTAAGGTTCTTTCAGGTTCTTCTGGATAAAACCTTTTTAAACTAGAATTTAAATCAATACGAGCACTGTCATGATAAGCAAGTCCAGCTGTTGATGTTAACCTCAAATTCCAAAAAACATTAACATCTGAGGCTAAAGAATAGAGCCTCATATTCTTCAGTTTTTCTCTACACTTATTAGTTAATTCATTATCAAACTTTAAACCCTTGCCTCGGGCAACTTTTTTACGACTAGGAGGCCTAGTAATATCGAATAAATCAAATAATGCACCCGGAGAATATGAGCGATTTTGTGATTTTATTGAATCTCGCGATCTTTTATATATGCCTCCAAAGAGAGATCCACTCAGACTGAGATTGAGCTGCTGGTATTTAGGATTCTTCATTATCTAAAGCCTCCTTATGACTGCGCTTATTCTTTATCTCATGCTCAACTTCAGAAAGAGCAACAAGTGAATCCTCATCAATGCTATTCATAATAAATGCATTGGCTCCAATTGTACTACGAGCACCTATAACTGTTTCTCCTCCTAAGATAGTTGCACCGGGATAAATAACCACGCCGTTACCAACATTAGGATGCCTCTTGATTCCTTTTATAGGATTTCCTTCGTCATCTTTTTGAAAACTACGCGCTCCTAAAGTAACACCATGATATAGCTTTACGTGACTACCTATCACACAAGTTTCTCCGATAACTACTCCAGTGCCATGATCAATGAAAAAATGGGAACCTATTTCAGCTCCAGGATGAATATCAATACCCGTTTTAGAGTGAACCCATTCAGTCATCATCCTAGGAATCAGAGGAATTCCATAGTTATATAAAACGTGCGCCATTCTTTGAACTGCAATGGCCTCGAGGCTTGGATAAGCTAGTATTATTTCTTCGAAACTTTGGGCAGCAGGGTCTCCTTCATATGCTGCTTCGACATCAGTTCTCAAAAGACCTCTAATTGTCGGTAACTCGGAAAGAAAACTCGAAGCAAGTTCACTAGGATCTTTACTCTCCGACTCATTCTCACCAAGAAGCCTGATACTTCTTTTAATTTCTTTGTTTAGAGAAGAAACTATTTTGGCTAAAAGTTGAGATGTATCATTTTCAAGATTCTCAGATTCGATGGCCTCAGTTTCCAGAAAACCGGGAAAAAGAATCTGTAATAGATCCTCGCAGAGAACAGCGATTCCTGGCCTCGAAGGCAAATTTGCACTGTCAATCCGATTAATACCTCCTACCTGCTGGTAAGAAAGTAGTAACGCGTCGACTATTTTCCTCTCTACATTATCCATATTAGTTAGTAGAAGTGCGCATAAATTCAGTTTAATAATACTGAATAGCAACTAATATCAATAATAAAGTAAAGTTAACTAATTGTCTTGTATTTTTCTTTTATCTAATTGAAACAAATCCTGGTTGAGCTAGATAGACAGCAATGAAGATGAATCATAAACCTATTAGAATTACCTTTAAGTGTCTCATTTTCATCATCTCAGGGATTTTTATTGGGTGTCAGTCAATAAATAAAAAGGTTTCAATAACCAACTCTAAATACTTTTTCTTGGATGCAGAGGACAAAATTGATTCGGAGGATCCAATGGTCAGTTTCGAAAAAAAATATTTATTGCACGGTGCTGTCTCTGAACAAGAAAAAATTCAAAGGTCTGGTCATTATTATGTTTTTGATTGGATATATCCTAATTGGGAATCCTTCAAAAACTCTCCAATTGTTACGCGATTTGAGTATCGACAAAAAAAGACAGGATCAAAGATACATAGAAAAGATCTTACTGCTTCAAGTCAAAGCTCATACAGAAATAAGACAAAAATCAAAATCACCGGAAAAGACTATCAGCAAAATGGGAAAGTTACCGCATGGCGAATTTCAATTTTCAGAGACGGTCACGTTCTAGCTAGTGATCAGTCTTACCTTTGGTAAAAAAAACGCAATTCATCAAGGATTCCTCTTGCCTAAATGGCAGCAGAGGTTTTCTTTAATACACTCCTCTTCCCTAAAGTGAATCCCGTTGCACCTATTTATGTTGGACAACTCCAAAATGGAGTGATCTGGATACGTGTCGAAGGTAAAGGCTCATTCAAGAATAGTTCAGAATTAAAAGAGTTTGCGTCTGTTGTTATAAATAAGGGAGCTAAAGAATTCGTTATCGATTTAGAAAATTGCCCAGTCATGGATTCAACGTTCATGGGTACATTAGTTGGCATCACTCGCAATTTAAGCAAAATTGATCAGAGTAGAATTGATGTCATAAATGCTAATTCCAGAAACGAACAGCTTTTAGTTAGTCTTGGCATTGATAAATTATTGTCTCTTGATGAAGATCATAAGGTTCATCAAGCTATTAGAGATGATATTTCTGAACATATTGAAAACGGTCATTATCTTGAACACGAAGAGGTGGACAGTCTAAAAGGGGCAATTCATGCACTGGAAGCTCATCAAGAATTGATAAAAGCTGAGAAAAATAACGTTCCCAGATTTAAAGACGTTATTCATTACCTTGAGCAAGAGTTAAAAGACAAAAAACAATCCTAAAATAACTCAAGATATGCAAACAACGATCATAGTTCTTTTACTATCTCTGATCGTTATATGTTTATTTTACATATCAAAATATCGAAAGATAACAAAACATCTAGAGAGACAGCGACTAGATATTGAAACTGAGGAATTAAGGATGTTTGATTTTCTTCACACCCTCGGTGAGACACTAACACAAGAAGGCGGTACTAATCCCAGAACACTATACAGAACAATAGTTAGAGGGGCCGCCATGGTTGTTGAGGCCCATGGAGCATCATTGTATTTAGTCGACAAAACGAACGACAAACTAGTCTCACAATACCAAAGTGAGGCTTGCCCAATATTAATTCCTGTTCCAAAGCATATCGCTGAACAAGCAAAATTAACTCCTAACACGATTAATAGTTATAAAAGACTTACTAGCGTAGGGAAAAATTGGGGACCGTTCGGAGAAGCTTTATCACAAAAGAAAACAATTAAAATTAATAATCTCGTTGAGAACCCTCATTTCGAAAGCGCAGATCAAAATACTCATGAAGGAGTCTCCGCTGTGATTGCTCCACTTATCTATGGTGGTAAAGAATTAGGAATCTTAGCAATCGCTAATAATTCTGATTCTGATAAGTTTAGTGAAAATGACTTCGAAGTTTTCCAATCAATGGCCGAACAATCATCATTCGCTCTTGGAAACTCAATAATTCATCGAGAAGCGATGGAGAAAAAAAATCTTGAAAATGAACTTAATACCGCCAGTGAAGTTCAAAGAATACTACTTCCATCAAAGGCCCCAAACTTGGATGGCTATTTGATAAGTGGATTAAACGTTCCAGCTAAAATTGTTAGTGGAGATTACTATGATTATTTCAAAATTGATGAAAAAAGGCTAGGAATTGTTATCGCTGATGTTTCTGGAAAAGGCGTGCCTGCATCTCTAATTACAGCCATGTGTCGTAGTGTTGTAAGAGCGAACGCCATCAATAATTATTGCCCTGCTGAGGTACTAAAAAAAGTTAACCGTCAACTATTTCCAGATATCCGAGAGGATATGTTTGTTAGTTTAGCTTATCTCATAATTGAGGCTAATTCTGCAAAAATAAAAATTGCTAGGGCTGGACATGATGCCCCACTTCATTATTCCTCAAAAACACAAAATATAAATCCAATCAATTCTCCAGGAATCGCTATCGGTATTGATTCTGGAGATGTCTTTGACAAGAGTATCCAATCTATGGAATTAAATGTCGAGGCAGGTGACATTTTGTTACTTTATACCGATGGCGTTAATGAGGCCTCAGATATAAGAGGAGAGGAATTCGGGACAGATCGTCTTAATGAAATTCTTGCTAATACATCTAATCTAGGGGCTGAAAAAGTCGTTAAAGCGATCGAAAATGAGGTCATTTCTTTTTCAGGAGATGTGCCCCAAAATGATGATATTACTTTAATAGCAGTAGAGAAAATTTGATTTTTTTTCGTTAAGGGCTTTATAGCTATCGAACATTTGCTGGCTATATTATCGAATAAGCTATTAATGAATACAATTCATGAGTGATAAAAAGACACCCCCTAAAACTGAAAAAGATTCTGAGAGTACTGACATAGAATCCGATATCGAAGAAGTTGAATCAAGTAATGTCAATGAATCTGATGATATGAATTCCGATTCATCTGAAGAAATCATTTTAGATCCACTGGAGGAATCAACAAAAGAAGCCGCACACTGGAAAGACCTGGCAGCAAGAAATCAAGCTGAATTAGATAACTATAGAAAAAGAATGGCTCGAGAAAAAAGTGATGCCATCAAATTTGCTAACGGAAGTTTACTATCCGAACTTCTTCCAGTGATTGATAGTTTTCAAATGGGTCTAACTGCAGCGATTAATGAGGATCCAGATTCCATTATTAGTAAAGGGATGGAAATGGTACAAAAACAATTAGAAGAGTTTTTCTCATCTCAAGGAGCCGTAGCTATTTCTTCAGTCGGTAATGAGTTTGATCCTAATCTTCATGAGGCCATTTCACAAGAATCAAGCGATGAAGTTCCAAATGGTCATATCATTACTGAAATCAGGAAAGGTTACACCCTTAATGATCGCTTGTTGAGGGCAGCTAATGTAATTGTTTCAAAGGGTCCAGAATCTGCGGACAACGAAAATGATTCATAAATGAATCCCTTTTGTTTAATCATTTATATTTTGGGAATTTAATAAAAAATTATTGTAATGTCTAAACGTGATTACTATGAAATTCTTGGAGTATCCAAGGATGCTAGTTCATCAGAAATTAAGAAAGCTTATCGAAAAGCTGCGGTAAAGCATCATCCGGATAAGAACCCTGACGATCCAGCCGCAGAGGAGAGGTTCAAAGAAGCAGGAGAAGCGTATGAGGTTCTAAGTGATGATCAGAAGAGAGCCGCCTATGATCGTTACGGGCACTCAGCTTTTTCAAACCAAGGCGGAGGTGGAAGAGGAGTTGATCCTTTTGACGTATTCAAAGAGGTCTTTGGTGGTAGCGGAGGTGGAGGTGGAGGAATTTTCGAGGAACTATTTGGTGGTGGAGGTGGAAGAAGGGGAAGAAAAGTCAATAATCGCGGTTCTGATTTGCGGTATGATCTAGAAATAACACTGGAAGAAGCCGCAAAAGGTACAATCAAAGAGCTAGAATTGGCAAAACCTGTTACATGTAAGGAATGTGATGGGTCAGGATCTATAGGGAGTGCTGGAAGTTCAGTGTGCTCAACATGTGATGGTCATGGACAAGTCATTTCATCACGAGGATTCTTTCAGGTACAACAAACCTGTCCGGATTGTGATGGAACTGGGCAAATTATTAAGAATCCGTGTCCGAAATGTCGTGGCGAAGGCAGAACCGAAGAATTGACTAGAATTAAATTAAAAGTTCCTGCAGGAATCGCTAATGGATCAAGAATTAGATCATCTGGGAATGGGGAAGCAGGAATAAGAGGTGGGTCACCAGGAGATCTTTATGTAGTTATTCATATTGCAAAACACGATATTTTCGAAAGAGAAGAAAATGATCTTTATTGTGAGGTGCCTATTCCATTTTCGACTGCTACTTTAGGAGGAGAACTTGAAGTTCCGA
Organism: Verrucomicrobiales bacterium; assembly: GCA_013911195.1. Classification (GTDB taxonomy): domain Bacteria; phylum Verrucomicrobiota; class Verrucomicrobiia; order Verrucomicrobiales; family DEV007; genus EC70. Next base: position 25,281 of record JACETS010000004.1, read on the forward strand.
CATTAGAGGGTAAAGCATCAATTAAAATTCCTCCAGGCACTCAAAGCTCGACTGTTTTTAGATTACGAGATCGTGGTGTTAAATTTCTCAATTCAAATGAACGAGGCGATCTTCACGTTCAGCTTCAAGTAGAAGTACCAATAAAGCTTAACAAAGAACAAAAGGACATACTGAACCAGTTTTCCGATTCGATAGGAAAGAAAAATTCTCCTATCAGAGAAAGCTTTTTTGAAAAAGCTAAACGTTTTTTTAAATAATAATCTTAATTTAAATGCCCAGATTCTTCATAAATCCTGAATTATGGGATACTGATGATTTGAAGCTTGAGGGTGATGAATTTCACCATTGTATTAATGTGTTAAGATTACAAGAAGGTGACCCAATAATTATCTTCAATGGCCAAGGGTTAGAAATGGAAACAACAATAAATTCTGTTTCAAAGAAAATCGCTTATCTCAATGGCCAAGAACAGAAGCAATCGCCATCAGCAAAAACAAAAATTGCATTAGGACAAGCCATTCCGAAAGGAAAGAATATGGACCTTATAATTGAAAAGGCGACTGAGCTAGGCGCAAACCAGATTTATCCTATTATTTCAGAAAGAACCATCATCAGACTAAACCAGAGAGAAAGCATCAAGAAACAGGAGAAATGGCAGCGGGTTGCCATAGAAGCATGTAAACAATCTGGGCAGAATTGGTTACCTAAAGTGAATCAACCTCAAAAAATTTCATCTATTTTAGATTCAACTTTTAAAAAATTTGACCTGGTTTTAATCGCATCACTCCAAGATGGTGCTGAACACTTAAAAAGTATTTTATCAAAAATCGGTAATAAAAACCTCGAATCTGTTTTTCTCTTAATTGGTCCAGAAGGAGACCTCACTCCTTCAGAAACCAATAAAATTATAGAAGCTGGCGCCAAACCAATGACGCTCGGCCCTATAACTCTTAGATCCGAGACAGCAGCTATCTATGCAATAAGCATAATAGCTCATGAACTTTTTTAGAGCGGATTATTTTTTCACCACCCAAACGTTATTAAAACGGACTGGGTTACCATGATTTTGGAAAAAAACTGGACCAGGTTGCGGACCCTCTTTCATCGGGGATGCAGTCGTAGCGTGATCACAAACCGTCTCATCGTGGATAAGAACTCCATTATGAAGAACAGTCATTTTTGCATTAGCAATTTTCTTTCCGTCTTCAAACTTAGCTGCAGTGAAATCCACGTCATAGGTTTGCCAAGTTAGTGGAGGAAAACACATATTAAATGCGGGGGCTTTTGTTGAGTAAATACCACCACATTCATTATGCTGACCTTCTAGACCAAAAGAATCAAGAACTTGAACTTCGTATCGACCATGAGCATAAAATCCACTATTCCCACGTCCCTGTCCTCGGGCTTTTGGTTTATAAGGGGTTCTAAATTCAAAATGAATTTTAAAGTCACCAAAAGTTTGGTTACTGGTACAACCTTCCATTAAAAATCCATCTTCGCTGACTCGACCACCTTTCCAGAGATCGGCTCCATGCTCCTTGCCGTCAAAAAGGATAACCGCTCCCTCAGGTGGCTTCATTCCCAACGTTGAGCTCTTCCTAATTAGTCTTTTTAAACTTCCAACTTTTTCTCCATCAGATGTCACATGCATAACTTCATCTTTTAAAGAAACTTTGAGCCCGTTAGCCATTTCAAATGAAGTCTTTCCATCTACAGTTTGACCCTTACCACGGACTCTGTTTTCTTTGTCTCCATCCCATCCGGCTCCTGGTAATCCACCTGGATAACCAACTACATCAAATTTTCCATCACCCAAGGCGATAATCTGAGCTCCAGCTTTTCCCCCTTGAACTTCACCGGCATATTCACCCTGTATAGCATAATCTGCATCTACTTTGGAAGGATCGGTATAAGTACCACCCTTAGATGGTGCAGAAATTAAAGATGTATTAAGGGCTAAGCTTAAGGAAATAATTATGAAATTCTTTCTTTTCATTGTTTGTCGGTTTATTTTTTATTATTATTACTATATTGAACAGATCTTAAACCTTAGTTGCAATGCAAATATTCTTTCATTTATTAAAATTTATCGCCATAGCCTGCTTATTCACTTCATTTTCAGGAGCCGCACCAAAAGCTAAATTCGTAGTAGCTTATCCAAATTTAAAGATAAAAAAACCTGTTTGGGTCAGTTCACTACCCGGAACTGATAAAGAACTAATCGTTTCGCAAATGGGTACGATTCACGAATTACCAAAAAGCAGAAATGCAAAATCTGCCGATATCTGGTTCGATATGACCTCTAGAGTTCAAATCGACAAGGACTTTGAGGAAGGACTCTTAGGATTAATATTTCATCCAAATCACAAATCGAATGGTAAGTTCTATGTTTACTACTCTAGACAGAATCCCAAAAGATCCATTCTCTCTGAATTTGTAACAAAAAATGGCAAACCTGATCCAACCAGTGAGAGAATTATCCTCGAAATCAATCAGCCCTTTTGGAATCACGATTCAGGACAACCAACTTTTGGGCCTGATGGCTATCTTTATCTTTCTACTGGCGATGGAGGCAAGGGAAACGATCCATTGCTTACTTCCCAAAATCTTTTCTCCTTACTGGGTAAAGTGTTGAGGATTGATGTCGATAGCAAATCTGGGGACCTTGAGTACGGAATTCCTGAGGACAACCCTTTTGTCAATGCTCCAGGTAAAAGACCAGAAATATGGTCATATGGAATGCGTAATCCTTGGGGATTACACTTTGATAAGAAAAACCGCCTTTGGTGTGCTGATGTTGGACAGGCCCTGTGGGAAGAAATCAATCTAATTGTTAAAGGTGGAAATTACGGATGGAGTTATCGCGAAGGAGCACATGAATTTCCTTTGAATCGAAATCCTGAATTAGTTACAGAAAAAGGAAAAGACCCGGTCAAACTTATCGACCCTGTTCATGAATATGGTCATGCCTATGGAATTAGCATTACCGGTGGTGTTGTTTATGGTGGCGATTTATTTCCTCAGCTTAAAGATCATTACGTTTACGGAGATTGGGGGTCCGGATTTGTTTGGGGGCTTAAGCTAAATGAAAAAGGTGAAAAGACTGCAAATGTTGTCCTAAAGGAAAGAAACCCAGCGAAAGGCACCTTCAAACCCACTGCGTTTGTTGAGCGTCCGGATGGCGAATTATGGATTCTTTCATGGGACGGAAAAATCTATGAAATGGCTAAGTGATTAGCGATCATAACTACCACTGGATAACCATTTTTTTAAAGCATTGAGAGCTCTACCTCTGTGGCTCATTGAATTTTTAACCTCTAAAGGTAATTCAGCAAAAGTACTCTCGAAGCCTTCAGGAATGAAAATCGAATCATACCCAAATCCATGATCTCCTTTCTCAACATCACTTATTACTCCATGAACTGAACCCTCGAATTTTGCCAATTTACTTTTTCCTTTAACTAGTATCATTACGCACCTAAAAGAAGCCGACCAATCTAACATATCAGGGTCCTCGTCCTTTAATTCTTTCAATAGTTTCTTACGATTTTCTGAATCAGAGGCGTTTTCACCTGCATAACGAGCGGAAAAAACTCCTGGCCGACCATTTAATGCACTAACTTCAAGTCCTGAATCATCTGACAAAACCCACGAAGAATCACCTAAATAATTCCCTACTGCAATCGCCTTTAAAGCCGCATTATCTTCAAATGTTGATCCAGTTTCAGGAATTTCCCCTATTTCAGGATATGATTGTAAATCATCAATAGATTTTATAAAAGGATCTAATAATTTGCGAATCTCCTCGGTTTTGTGAGTATTACCAGTTGCAATGACCAAACGATTAATTTCATTCATAGTTTAACTGCTGCATTAAATAAGTACGATCTTACGAATATAATACCTCTAATCTCATGTCTGAACGCCGTAAGCAATACCCTTTTGACATAATTGAACCTAAATGGCAAAACCATTGGGATAATAATAATACTTTCAAGTCTTTAAATCCTCAGGATAAGAGCTTCGATCCTAATGCTCCAAAGTATTATGCCTTAGACATGTTTCCGTATCCTAGTGGTCAAGGCTTACATGTTGGACATCCTGAAGGCTACACTGCAACTGACATTATTTGTAGATATAAAAGAATGTTGGGGTTCAATGTTCTACATCCAATGGGCTGGGATGCTTTTGGACTACCTGCAGAACAATACGCGATTGAGCACGGCATTCATCCAAGAGAAACGACAGAAAAAAACGTTACCTACTTTAAAAAGCAATTAAAGAGTATCGGATTTTCGTACGATTGGGATCGTGAAATAAATACAACTGACCCTAATTACTATAAATGGACTCAATGGATTTTTCTCAAACTTTATAACAGCTACTTTGATAATGATGAAAAGGCTGCCACACCAATCGAAAAACTTATCGAGAAAAGAATAGAAGATTTTCCAGATGAAAGCGAAAAAGAAAGAAGAACCTTTATCGATAGTCACAGACTGGCTTATATTGACGAGGTCGCTGTGAACTGGTGTCAAGAACTTGGAACTGTTCTTGCGAATGAAGAAGTCATTGATGGGAAGTCTGAAAGAGGCGGACATCCTGTAGAGAGGAAACCCATGCGACAGTGGATGTTGAGAATCACAAAGTATGGAGACAGGCTTATTGATGAACTAGAAGATCTCGATTGGCCAGAGGGCATTAAAGCTTTACAAAGGAATTGGATAGGTAGAAGCGAAGGCGCAGATGTCCATTTTGAGCTACCAGGCACGGGTGAAAAAATTACTGTATTCACAACTCGACCGGACACACTCTTCGGAGCGACATACATGGTTCTAGCACCAGAGCATCCCCTAGTTGATGAAATTACAAGCGACGATCAAATTGAAAGTGTAAAGAATTATAGAGAAAAAGTAACAAGCAAATCCGATTTAGAACGTACTGATCTGGCAAAAGAAAAAACTGGTGTTTTTACTGGAGGATACGCTGTAAACCCTATCAATGGAGAAGAAGTGCCCATATGGATTGCTGATTATGTACTCATGTCTTACGGAACCGGAGCCATAATGGCGGTTCCCGCTCATGATGAAAGGGATTTCGAATTCGCTAAACAGTTTGGAATCGAAATAAAACAAGTTGTTCAAAATGAAAGCGAACAAACTGGTGAAGATCAGAATTGCTTCACTGGTGAGGGAATTGCCATTAATTCTCCACTAATTGATGGCTTAAAAACGCAGGAAGCTAAAACAACTGTTACTAACTGGTTATTAGACAATGGGTTTGGCAATAAGTCAGTTAATTTTAAATTGCGAGATTGGCTTTTTAGTAGGCAAAGGTATTGGGGAGAACCTTTCCCAATTATATGGGACGATCAAGGTAACCACCATCCATTAGATTCATCGGAGTTACCACTCATTGCCCCTGACTTAGAGGATTTCAAACCAACAGGAGACGCAAAACCTCCACTCTCTAAAGCAAATAATTGGATATGTTATAAGGACGACTTTGCCAGAGAAACAAATACTATGCCACAATGGGCGGGATCCTGTTGGTACTACTTAAGATATTGTGACCCCCATAGCTCGGATAGATTCATCGCTAAAGAAGCTGATGATTATTGGATGAATGTAGATTTGTATGTTGGCGGCACTGAACACGCGGTACTTCACTTACTTTACTCAAGATTCTGGCACAAAGTACTAAATGATCTTGGCTATGTCGGAACGAATGAGCCTTTCCAAAAGTTGATTAACCAAGGAATGATACTAGGTGAAGACGGTCAGAAAATGTCTAAGAGCAGAGGGAACG
>JACETS010000040.1 GCA_013911195.1 Verrucomicrobiales bacterium
GAATTTGTTGTTGTTGCAGTAATGCAGGAATATGAGGGGGGAGATCCTGATAAGTCTCAAGACTCGTATCTTGTAGCATATTCCAAAGCTTCAGGGAAAATGGTATGGAAGACAAATAGAACCTACAAAGTAAAATCTGAAACAGGTCAATCATATACAACGCCTTTAGTGGTTGTTAAGGATGACAAAGAAATGATCATTACATTCGGTTCCGATCATTTGACCGGACACTCTGCTGAAGATGGTAAACTTGTATGGGATTGCGGTGGATATAATCCCAGTGATAAGGCTATGTGGAGAGTTATTGCGTCACCTTCAATTTCTGATGGTATTGTGGTAGTTCCTTATGGAAGAAAAGGACATTTTGCTGCAGTTAAAGCTGACGGAAAAGGAGATGTTACTAAAACAAATCGCTTGTGGACCAAAAATGTAGGTGCTGACGTTCCAAGTCCTATAGCCCATAATGGTAAAGCATATTTAATTACAGACCGTGGGCACATTCACTGTTTTGATCTTAAAAATGGTGAAGAGATTTGGGATCAGAAGCTGCCAAGGTCTAGTGCAAGTTACTACTCATCACCTATAATAGCGGGCCAGCGAATGGTGTTGGCTAGAGAGGATGGAGTTGTAATGGTGATGAAATTATTAGATGGCGGTTTTGAATTGCTTTCCGAAAACAAAATGAACGAACGTTTGATTGCTAGTCCAATTCCCATTGGTGATAACCTTTATTTAAGAGGGCAGAAGCACTTATTTTGTTTGGGTGGCTAAATCTCATAGCCCTTTAGTACATATTTCCTGATTTCAAAATCATTGTTTTCAAACATTATTTCTTTTAATGAATATTTAGATTCAAATTCAGGAAAGGATGCGTCCCCTGAATATTCATTAAAGATGTATGTAAGATAAATTTCTTTCGTCCAGTTTAGTAAGGCTTCATAGATCTGTGATCCACCAATAATATAAACAGGTTCGGATGAATTCTCATATTGGCATAACAAATCTTCAACATTATTGAAAATATGAACGCCTTCACGAGGCTTCATGCTTGTGCTCAAAACAACATTTTTTCTTTGAGGTAAAGGCCTGCCAATCGATTCAAAGGTTTTCCTTCCCATTACTACTGTCGAGTTCAATGTAAGTTTTTTGAAGAATTTTAGATCTTCAGAAAAATGCCAGGGAAGTTCACCGTTTTTGCCAATGACTCTGTTGCTGCTCATGGCAGCGACTGCTTTGAAATTGTATGAAGCCTCAATGCTTTTCTTACTCATACAGCAATTGGAGCTGAGATCGATGGGTGAGGATTATAACCATCCAGTTTAAAGTCCTCAAAAGTGAACTCATCTATAGATGTTATATTTGGATTTATGATCATTTTAGGTAATTCTCGTGGTTCTCTTTGTAGTTGAGTGTTAACCTGATCAAGATGATTTGAGTATATATGAAGGTCGCCGAATGTATGAACAAACTCAGCAGCTTTAAGAGAGCAAACTTGTGCTATCATCATTGTTAACAATGAGTAGCTAGCTATGTTAAAAGGAACACCTAAAAATAGATCTGCTGACCTTTGATAAAGTTGACAGCTCAATTCATTAGAATCTGTATCAACATATAATTGAAAAAAAGCATGACATGGAGGTAGTGCCATTTTGTTTAATTCGCCAGGATTCCATGCGCTGACTATATGGCGTCTGCTGTTAGGATTATTTTTGATGTTTTCTATTAACTCATTTATTTGGTCAATAATTGATCCATCGGATTTTCTCCATTTTCTCCATTGTTCTCCATAAACTGGTCCGAGGTTTCCATTATCATCAGCCCATTCATCCCATATTGTTACTTTATTTTCTTTTAAATATTTGATGTTTGTGTCTCCTTTAAGAAACCAAAGCAATTCATGTATGATAGATCTTAAATGAAGTTTTTTTGTTGTTAAGCAAGGGAAGGATTCTCTTAGATTGAATCGAGCTTGTGCTCCGAAGACTGATATTGTGCCTGTTCCCGTTCTATCACTTCTTGTTTTGCCTTCATCCAGAACTAGCTTAAGGAGTCGTTGGTACTCTTTCATTTGAATATGTAATTTGTTAATGATTGCCTGGCATTAAATCAAGATAATAATGAAAGTGGTATGCTAGAATTAATTAATTCGAATGTCATCAAAGTCGTCAGTTGTCTTGTTTTTACCTGATGAAAAAACTTCGATTCGTTTAGAAGAAAATCGGTAAATTAATGGAGTGTTCCAGTAATCAACTAAAATTCCTTTTTTTATAATTGTATCCCTTGGAGATAAATATTTCTTATTTCTTCCATTTTCACCTAAAAGTTTTGAGGTGCTCTCTGGATTGTTCTGAGTGATTATATGATCAGGATAATCATTATTGTAATTTTCTAATGCTGAACTTATGGAGATAAGTGAATTTTTAATGATCTTAATTTTTAATTTTGGCCAAATCGCTAGATAAAAAGTAGAGGATAAAAAGAATAATAGCGATGATGTAATTACTATTGTTTTCAAACATCCTCTGTTCATCAACTAGTAATGAATGACAACAAAATTAAGTGGTGTGATATTTTTTTTGGGATGTGATTTGGTTACTTTGATTCGGTAACTTTTAATATTGAATTCATAAGTCTCCAATGTCCGGGGAAAGTGCAAATAATTGGATATGTACCAGGTTTATCAATTTTGAAAACAATTTTTTCTGAACCTCCAGGATTAACAAGTTTCGAGGCAGAAATGATATCTTTGCTTTCTGGCACATAGTGCTTTTTCATTGCCTCAGGATCTGTGAGCATAGCATCAGCCAGAGCGCCAACCTTATCCTTAGTATTAGGCTTTAAGATTAAAATGTTGTGTTGCAAAACATCTGGATTTTTGAAATCTAATTCAATTGTGCCTACCTTGGCGGTTATCTCTGTTTTGGTAAACTTCATCGTTCCTGGAGGATTGCCTACAGCTGATAGTTCAATTTTTTGAACTGATTTTTTATCATCTGAAAAGACTGATGTTGTTATTAGTGTGACGATTAATGAAATGCTTATTATCTTCATGTTTAATATTTAATTGTAATTTATATTACGGTTGAATAGTTTTTTTGGTGCCATTCTTTGTAAATAGCAGGTGAAATCTCAGATGGTTTAATTTCACTTCTTCCACCCCAGAAAACATTTGTGTATAAAACTTCAATACCAATATCATTGAGGTGTTGATCTATAGCTTCTTTATGTTTCATGACTAGATCTTTATCAGTGCCATGTACAACCCCCATTATGTTAACATCACCAAAATTCTTCCCGCCCTCTCTCCAATAACAATGAGTGAGTATATGATGGCGACCGATTTCTGAGCCTGCGATCTGCTGCTGCCCTTCTTTAACTTTCCAATGAAAAAGACCATTGAATCTAGTTACGCGCTTTCCTGAGGAGGATGGTTTCACGTGTTCTAAAAATGTTGAGAACCTACCAATGACCTTCTTTTCATCAAGTTGATGGGCTGTTTTAATGAAGGTATCTTTTGAAAGACCTATGGCTTTAGATCTTTCTAGCCATGGATCATTATTTATTTCATTAATTTGAAGCTCTTCTTTAATAGCTAACAAAACTTCCCACTCAATGGGTGAGAGTTCCACAACGTTAGTGGTCATCATTGTAGCAGGATTATCGGATTTTGAGCCTGGAGGTAATTTTTTTCGTCTTACATGACCAACTCCTAATGTAAAAATACCTTTTGCTGGCATTAATATATATTCTTCTGCATTGACGATGGATTTTATTTTTTGAGCATGTTCGTCCAATGATTCTCCCTGTGGGACCTTTAATGTTGTCCAAAGCTTGAATTCTGACCCTGTAATTTTTCTATCTGTTGATCTGATTACCACATGCCCACTAAATGGATCTTCTTTAAACATGAACTCGAATGCTTTTTCAAGTTTGGCATCATCGATTTTCCACGCACAGAGTGCTCCGTGAGCAAGTTTGGTTGCAAGCAATGTTTGTCTGACCCTTCTGATAACACCTGCCTTAAGCATTGATTGTATTCTTTCGAGTACAATATCTAAGTTGAGTTCTGCCTTCTTAGCAATTTCTTGGAAAGGGGTCTCCTGAAAACCGCTAATCATGTCTTCAGATATCGAAAGAATCTTGGAGTTAATTGGATCGTCGTGTTCTGTGGGGATGGACATAAGTTTTATAAGCCAACTCTTCTAAAGAGCTCGTCAAGTGGTAGTTGTAAGCCGATGTAAAAATCACCAAATTCACCATATTTTACGGACACCTCATCGAACCTCATTTGATAAACAATGGATTTTATTTCGAATGAATTTTTTGCGAATAATGTTACGCCCCATTCAGAATCATCTAAACCGACAGAGCCAGTTATAAGTTGTCTAATTTTTCCTGCCCACCGTCTTCCAACTTTTCCGTGTTCGGCCATTAACCTTTTACGAACATCATGATCAAGTGCATACCAATTATTTACTTCACCTCTTCGTTTGGCCATACTATAAAAGCAAAAAACTGGCCAGTCAGGCATGCCTGGGTAAAGTTTATCATTTGTGTATTTGGTCATGTGTTTATTGAATTCATCAATTGCATTGTTGTATTCGTCAGTATCCTTGGTTAAACCTCGTTCCTTCTGAAGGACATTTTGACCGTATTCCTCAGGAGTAGTCATGTAATCACCTGTTTCTGTCATGGATAAATAACTAAAGCTTGGTGTTAGGATGTCAGGGCCAAGAGCTATGGTAAGTTGTTTTTCGAAAAGATTAGCTTTATGTAAGTCATCTGTAAGAAGCATGAAACCTATATCAGCTTTAGGAGTGACAATGCTGAAGGATAATAATTGAGTATTGGGAGTGCTTCTTATGTCTTGAATTAGCTTTGTTAAATCAGTTTTAGCCTTCAGTTGTTCTTCCTCTGATAGGATAGACCATTGAGCGTGGTCAATTTGGTAAAATAAATGTATTACATGCCATCCCTCGTTTGGTATGATTTGATCCTCCTCTGAATAATTGTTTGTCATTTTTAAGAATCTCCGTTTAGAAGTTTTCCCGGAATTTTAAAAGTTGATATTGGGTTCCATTGGTTTCCATCTAAGCTTTCGCTTAATGTGATTGTCCACTTCTCAGAATTCATAGAAGAGTCATCTGATTTGTAATCAATGAATTTAAGTAAATTTTCTAAACCCTTAGTGGATCGGATAACAAAATTGTTACTAAACTTTATGGTTTGAGGATCACCTTGGATTTTACCTGTAGAGCTTTTAAATAAAACTTGTAGAAATCCTTCAGATTTGAATTCAGCTTTGTTTATTTTTAATATAGGAATCACCGCACTTGGAGAGGACAGTTGTTCTAAATGTGGGCTCTTTTCCCATCCGCAATCTATTTCAAGAATCTGAATTTCAGCTCCATTGATTACCTTTGGTGGATAATTTATAATCGAGGATGTCTGGCTTATGGATTCATTTTTTGTAATTAAATACTTTGAACCTATTACTGGTATTGAAGCTAAACATACCAAAATCACTATTGCAGAACATATTTTAGAGCCGATTCGAATTTTTTTTTTGTTTATTGATTGAATCGAGTTCGTCGAATCGGAATTTTCATCAATCCCCAAATCAAGTGATCTATCATTATCTGGAACTTTTTCGCTCATAAATCAGAATTTTTCTGTGAATATATGGTAATTCTTAGATGTTATTTGTATATTTGCTATTATTATTAAGAAAATATATTGCTTATCACATTATTAATATAATTTATACGTATTAACCAAATATTTCCTAGATTTTAAATAATGGCTGACAAAGAAAACCGCTACGAAGATAACGCCCAAGGGCAATATTATGTTGATGACCAATGTATTGACTGTGATTTATGCAGAGAGACAGCGCCTGATAACTTTACTAGGCAAGAGGAAGGGGGCTATTCATATCTATATAAACAGCCTGAGAGTGATGAGGAAAAAGAACTTTGTGAGGAGGCCCTAGAGGGTTGCCCAGTTGAGGCTATCGGTGATGATGGGCACGAGTAATATTTAAATGCCGAAAAAAAAAAGTTCTCATAAAGTATACCTAAAGAGAAAGCTTCTTGAAGAGTGGAGGGGATTACCACTACCAAGAAAGACCAAGCCAGCTAAGTCACTTTCCAATGAGGTTGGTAACGCTCTCGACTTGCTTGGAGTCGGTGCCTCTATCACTGAATCTGATATTATGACTGCATGGAATGATATGATGCCTAAAGTTATTTCAGAAAATACTAGGCCTACGGCATTTCAAAATGGTTACATTGAAATTAGTGTTTTACAGCCATCTATTTTATATACCCTGGACCGTCAAATGAAAATGGATATAATAAAAAAATTTCAAAGTGTCTTTGGTAAATCAAATCTAAAAGGAGTAAATTTTCGGCTTGGTTAAACTTTTCCGTAAGGTGTATAAATTCAAGAACTACATTTTTGATTGGTCTGGCACATTAGTTGATGATCTTGGGCCTGTACTTGATTCAACAAATAGGGTTTTCAATCATTACGGGAAAGATTCCTTTACTAGAGAAGAGTTTTGCTCTGAATTCTGTCTTCCATTTAAAATTTTTTACGACAAGTTTTTGCCCGAAGTTCCAATGTCAGAATTGGAATTGTTATACACAAAATTTTTTAATGAATCGAATGAGAATGTTTTTCTCCTTCCAGGGGCTAAAGAAATACTTCGTGAATGCAGTAACTTGGGTATTAAAACTTATTTGCTAAGTTCAATAAAAAAACAACACTTTGAGTCTCAATCAGCTAAACTTGGATTATTAAACGTTTTTGATTCTGCTTACACAGAAGCTCTTGATAAAAGAGATTGGATAACAAGACTCTTAAAAGATAATAACATAAGACATGAGGAGACCGTATTTATTGGTGATATGCAGCATGATATAGAAACTGCTAGATTTGCAGGAGTTTTCTCTGTTGGGGTACTGACAGGTTACAATTCGAAAGAAATGATTGAGGGGAGTAACCCGGATCTTATAGTTAATGATTTAGTTGAATTGTTAGAAATTATTGTCAATAAGAGTTAAACTGATGAAAGAAAGTTATATCGAAATTGTAGGTCTAAAAGTAGATACCATTATCGGAGTCCCTGATGAGGAACGAGATTCACCTCAAAGTGTCAGTATTGATTTGAGATTCAAGCCAACTAAAGGGTTGAGAAATTTGGAAGACAATATTGAAGAGACAGTAGACTATTATTTAGTCACTCAAATTATAAAAAACATATGTGCATCAGGTCAGAGGAAATTAATAGAAACTTTAGCTGAAGATATAATTGCTCAGCTAAAAAAAGATTTTGATCTCGAAGAAATAAGTCTGAGGATAAAAAAATTTATTTTACCTGAGACGGAATTCGTTTCCGTTGTAATGAGTGATTAATTTATGAGTCAATAAGATCAAAAAAGCTTGCCTCGCTCAAGATGTTAACATTTAGGTTTTCTGCCTTATTGAGTTTTGATCCGGCTTTGTTTCCAGCGAGTAAATAGTTGGTATTTTTGCTTACGCTATTCACGACTTTTCCACCTAATTCCTCGATTGTTTTTTTGTAGTGTTCTCTTGGCTTAGTTAATGTTCCCGTTATAACCCATGATGAACCATGCAATTTCTTATCATTACTCTCATCCTGGGAATTTATTGGGTTATAATTATCAGATTTTGGTTCAATATTATGTCTATCAAGTTTTTCTAATGTGAATTTTCCATTAACTGAATTGATGAAGGCGATCAAAGATTTACATGCAACACCTCCTAGTTCCGAGGCAATGTTGTAGGGGCCTAAGATTTTATTAATATCATCAACCTGTTGTTTGTTAGAATTATAGGTTGTTATGTTTTTCTCGCGATTTGTTTCATCCTTTATGGATTTTATCTTTTTTAGTGAATTGGATTTAATCCATTCTTCAATATTCCACCGCTGGATAATTTTCTCTATTAGTTTTGAATTTATAATTTCCGACAAATTTTTATGAAGGCGAGAACATTCATAAGCCGCTGATTCTCCAAAGTTATGTATCCCCATTGCAAATAGCCACTTATTTAATGGAAATTCTTTAGCTCTATTTAGACTTTGAATAAGTTTCTTAGCTTTTTTTTCTCCAAATCTTCTAGGTTTTGATATTTGGCCACCAGCTAAATTAGCTGGAGACAGTTGAAGATTTGCCAGTTTTTCCTCATCTAATTCAAAGAGCTCTAGTGGATGTTTTATTATTTTATCTGTTACAAGTGTTTCTGCTAAACTCGAACCTAGCCCATCTAAATCTAACATTTTTCTCCCAGCAAAATGGGTTAGAGATGTGGCTAGGAGAGCAGGGCATGAGCCGTTGGTGCATTTCCAAGAAATAAAACCGTCTTCCTTAACTATTTTGCTATCACAAGAAGGGCAAATTCCACCCAAGAAATCATATATATTAAAGGGCTTTGTATCAGAAGGTCTTTTTTCTTTATTAACTTTTATAATTGCCGGAATTATTTCACCAGATTTTTCAATAATTACAGTATCACCAATTCTAATATCCTTTCTTCTGATTTCATCGTCATTATGAAGTGTAGCTCTAGACACCGTTGTCCCGGATATGAATATCGGTTCTAGTTCAGCAACAGGGGTGAGCACGCCTGTTCTTCCAACCTGGATTGTAATTGCTTTTAACTTTGTCTGCCCTTGTTCAGGTTTGTATTTGTACGCGCAGGCCCACTTTGGGAATCTTGATGTTTGACCAAGACGGTCGTGGTGCTTAGTTTCGTTAACTTTGATGACAGCTCCATCTGTAGCATAGGGAAAAGTGTGTCTATCATGATTAAGTTCTCGAATGGATTTTGTTAGGCTTTTTTCATCTTTAATAACTCTATACCAACTATCAAAAGGAAGTTTTGATTCTATTAAAAATTGACGAAAGTCTTGAAGTTTAGAAAACTTATTATTTTCAACTAAACCAAAGCTATGAAAAATTAATTTAAGGGGTCTCTTTGATACTATATTTGGATCTAATTGCTTTAATGTTCCCGCTGTAGCATTTCTAGGATTTATAAATTTCGTTTCTCCATTTTTCTCTCTGCTTTCATTAAGTCTCTCAAAGTCTTTATTTGCCATATAAACTTCACCTCTTAATTCAACTTTCCCCTCATTAAGGTTTTTAATTTCTGAAGGTATCGATTCTATTGTTAATATATTTTGAGTTATATCATCACCTGTTGATCCATCGCCTCTAGTGGCAGCATATTGTATTGTTCCATTTTCGTACAGAATAGTTACAGCAACGCCATCGATCTTTGGTTCAACTGTTAAAGAAAAATCACGATCATCGATAGAGCTAATAAGTTTATGGTACCATTCAGTTAGGTTGCCTTCTGGATTTAAGCCTTTTAAATTAATCTCTTCCTCTTTGAGTTCATGTATATCCTCAATTGATAACATCTTAACTGGGTGAACGACCTGAGAGAACTCTTTGAGAGGTGAACCTCCTACGATTTTTGATGGTGACGTATCATCACCTAATGATGGATACATATTTTCAAGCATCCTGAGCTCGATCATTAATTCATCGTATTCAGAATCATTTATCTCTTGAGTTCCTTTATCATAATAAAGTTTATTATGATAAAGAATGAGTTCACGAAGTTCGTTAATTTTTAAATTAGCTTCGTTTGTATTCATGGGTAAGATTCCTATATTATATTTATTCTATGAGAGGAAAAATGTAAGCTGAAAATGGAAAATTCTGAAAAAATTAGGGTTACTGAAAATTAGGAATCCATACAGGGTGAGAGTAGTTTTGCAGTTAAGAGGTGTGTTTTTGTGAGATTAACTGGATGTTACTTTTCAGCTCCAAATACATAAATTTATTTGGTATCCAAATAAAAACGGGGTTTAGACCTTGCAACTTTCAGGAGATGAAGTTCAATTACAAAAAATACATGAAAAAAATTTCAGTTATCTTTGTAGCCATATCAGCCCTTATATTTCTTTTTTCCTCATGTGATAAACATGAGTGGAAAGATACAAAGAAATTATTTGAAGCACATCCCAAAGATTCAGATCATTAATATCATCTGATTTTTTTCTTTTTAATATTCCTTTTAATTGGTAATATAAAAAAAAATTGATGTGAGGGTATTATTGGTCGAGGACAATGCACCGCTAAGAGAGGCTTTAGCAAAAAGGTTAAGAAGTGATGGATTTGCAGTCGATGAAGCTGGAGATGGTAAAGAAGGTCTATGGCTTGCTGTTGAAAACCCTTATTCGCTAATAGTTCTTGATTTAACTTTGCCCGGTATTGATGGCATTGAGCTACTTCAAAAAATTAGACAATCTAAAAAGAATGTTTCAGTACTAATAACGACCGCAAGAGATTCTATACCAGAAAGAATAGTGGGCTTAGATGCTGGTGCTGACGATTACATGATTAAGCCATTTGCACTAGATGAGTTTATGGCACGTGTCAGAGCCCAAGTGAGGAGGGTTAATGACAAGAGTGAAACAATCTTAAAAATATCTGATCTAGAAGTTGATACAAAAGCAAGAGTAGCTAAAAGAGGGGGGAAGGCCTTAGATCTTACTGCCAAAGAGTTCTGTTTGCTTGAATTGTTAGCATTAAGGACCGGTCACATAGTATCAAGGGCTGATATATGGGAACAATTGTACGATTTTGCCGATGAAGCTGACAGTAATGTGATTGATGTATTTATAAATCGTCTTAGAAAGAAATCCGAAAATGGTGGATTTACGAGATTGATACATACAAGAAGAGGCTTGGGGTATGTTCTGATTGATCCAGATTCTCAATAGTTAGACATATCATGCAATCTGCTTCAATTAGGACGCGTTTGTTAGTGGCGTTTACAGCGTTATCTTTGATGGTCATACTTATTGGGGCTAATTTGACCTATTCTCTTGTTAAAGATGTTCTATATTCAGAACTTGATCATTTCTTGAGGGATAAGTTAAATTATCAGCAAATTGCTGCAGCACAGGTCGATGATAGAGTTATCTTTAGATTGTCGGAACCTATTTTGGATATGTTGCAGGATCCAAAGGGAAAAGATTTCTTTCAATTCAGATATGCTGATAATGGTAGGGAGATTTTCAAGTCATCTCTTTTGCCAGATAATGTTAGTTTGCCGAAAATTGGATTAGAAGAAAATGATTTTTATGTTGGACATGATGCTCAAATTCAGATGATTAATTCAGAAAATGATTCTGATGGCAGTACCTTGGATTCCGATCTTTCTAATGTTCCGATCAGATGTATGGGGATTGTTTTTGAAACACAGTTAATTAATTCTTCAGAAGAACAAGTCGATCTTAGTTCTCCGATTAAGGTTCATCTAGTGGTAGCCCACAACTGCACTGAGATTGAGCAAGTCCTTTCAAGTTTAAAAAAGAACGTACTGTTATTTGGAATTATTTTATCAATATTTATTCTTATTTCAGTCGTGTTAATTGTTTCAAAATCCATGAAGCCAGTTGGTTTGATTTCAAATGATATAAAGGAAATTAAAATTGATAAAAGTGATCAATTGCTTGATGTAAAGAAATCACCAAAGGAATTATACCCAATCGTATCAAGGGTTAATGAATTGGTGACTCGGGTTAGAGATGCAATTTTAAATGAAAGAAACTTTACGTCTAATGCAGCACATGAGCTTAGAAATCCATTAGCTGCACTCAGAACGCAGATAGAAGTAGCATTAACATCTCCAGGTATTGATGACGATACATGTGAGGCTCTTTCAAGAATGTTAACTCTTCAGATACATATGGAGCGAGTTGTCAACAGTTTATTGTTGCTTGCCAGACTGGATGCGGGTAGCGAAAAAGTAGCATTTGATAACATTCCTTTGGCCCTTCATGTTAGGAAAACGTGGAAACCTTTTTTTGACAGAGCATCTGAAAAAGATTTGGCGGTTACATGGGATATGGTTGAAGCAGATGTTTCAATAAAAAATGACTCCGTGTTACTTGGAATACTTTTGTCTAATTTATTTGATAATGCTGTTAGTCATATACCAAATGGTGGAAAGCTCAAAATTATTAGCGTTGCATATAATGACGGAATAAAAATTATAATTTCCAATTCTAACCCGGGGGTTAAGTCCGATGAGATCGACGTAATACTAAGTAGATTTGGTAGGAAAGATCCATTATTTGATAATTCGACTGGCCATTCTGGTATTGGATTTAATATTTGTGAGAGAATCGTTGAAGATCACCTCGGCGGAAAAATGATGGTAGACGTTGATAATGATTGGTTTACAGTTATCTTGGACCTGCCAGTAGAAGTTATTCTAGGGAACCATTATCATGTTTAACTCAGGTTCATATTGGTCTATTATTATATAACGAGATGAAACCTTGGCTCATAGCTAAAACCTTTTTTAGGAAGCTAATAGTTATTTTAACTATTTTGCTAAGTGTTTCTTATGCTTTCCCCCCCGTGATGGCGGCTCCCGCTGAAGGAATTCCTCGTGTTATTCAGGACTTCCTAGAGGGAGCCGTCTTTGAATTTAAAACTGATCAAATAAGAAGTTATGATACTCACCCGTCAGGCATGATCTGTCTGGAGTATGGTAACAGGCATCGCAATCTAAAGTTTAAATTCGATGATCAATTTAAATTGCTTGAATGCAAAAACAGTTTTTATGATGGATTAGAAGATTCATTTGATTTGCTTGAAGATATTGCTCCGATATCACAGCTTCCGCTAAAGGTTAGTAATACAATCAGAAACCTCTTTCCTGGTATTGAGCTTATTAATTACATTAATTTTGATAAAAAAGGTTCACAATTATATCAGATCCATGGACTTGATAAGGATGTAAGCGTTTATCCAATAATTAGTAAATTTGGCGAATTAATTCAATTCTCTCTTGATCGTGATGGCGATGGCC
The DNA here is from genome assembly GCA_013911195.1 of Verrucomicrobiales bacterium. Lineage (GTDB taxonomy): Bacteria > Verrucomicrobiota > Verrucomicrobiia > Verrucomicrobiales > DEV007 > EC70. Next base: position 12,925 of record JACETS010000040.1, read on the forward strand.
TCGGTGATGCATATGAACTAGTATGTGGTCTTGATCATCTTGACTCTGATTCAGATAGAGATGGTTTTCCTGACGGCTTAGAGCATGCCAATAAAGGTGATGCAACTAATCCTAAAATAGGCCCAAAAATACTAAAAATGAATCACGATGACGATGCAGGTGTGATGGTGATAACAGTTAAAACATGTAAAGGAAAAGCTTTTTTAATTGAAGCAAACCCAACAGGGGAAAAAGATAAGTGGCACCCATTAGGAGAAGCTGTGCTTGGAAATGGTGAAGATCTTGAATTTAATATCCCTGATAATGATTTTTTCTCCAATGTGATGGTGAGGGTAGGCATTGAAAATGCCCCTAAGCTTGGTGTTAGAAATTCACCTGACAAACCTAGAAAAAAAAGTAATAGATGTAATGTTCCTCTCCATTTAAAAGGAAAAGAAATTATTGTTGGTCAAGGTAAGAGGCTTGTATTTAGAAATGCAAGAAGGGGAGAGCTGATAGAAGGCGGTGCACTCGGTAATATGGTTACTCCATTTTCTTATACATTTACAAGGCCCGAGCATTGTAAGGGAAAGCTTGTGTTGACCTTTTCAAATCGCCATGGATTTGAAACTGTTATTTATCAGCTGACCTTTGTTAATAAAGGAGGGTCTGGAGCTTATATAGCCAACAAATTTGATCAAGGTAAAAAAGAGAGTGCCGGTCAGGGTGTCTTTACGATTTCTATGAATTAGGCTCAGATCTTTTTCTTATTCTTTTAATTTGAGAATATCAGAAACTTTCGGCACAGAAAATTGACAGATGCGGAGCAAGCGATGAACGAGATGTTTGCGATATGTTCTACAGCTTTGTTTGATTCAATTATTGTAAAAATTCGATCAATAGCAAAGAGTCCTAATGAAAAACTTATTCCCGAAATTAAAAAAAATAAGGCAAGTTCATTGATCTTTTTATGTCTTCCGGTTTTAAATAGAAATTTTGAGTTCAACCAAAAAGCTAATGAGTTAGAAATCAAAAATGCATAAATATTATTCCAAATTGTTCTACTTAGTTTGATCTCTTTGGGGATGGTCTCACCTATTGCGGGGTTAATTGTGTAACCAAAACCATAAACAACTGAAGCGTGAACCAATGTTACAGAAATGCCAAAAATTACATATTTAGATATTTGTAATAATATTGGTGTTTCATTAGCTTTGAGCGATTTTATTAAACCAGATTGACGATAAAAAAGAAAGCTCTCACTAAACAGTCTCTTAATGTATTCAATCATTGTTGTTGAATGTTTTATTCCACATTGCAGTGGAATTCTTGATGTCATTAATTTTGCGCCTGCTGCTTAATTCTAGAACGATGTGTTGAGAGTGATTAAAGTTGTCATATAGCTCTTGATAATTAATTTGACCAGAAAAAGGGACTTGATGGTCTCTATTGGGCCATTTTACGTCATGAAGGTGACAGCCTATTAGATGGGGTTTCATTTTATTTAGCCACTCGTAATGAGACAGGAGGGTAAGATTATGTTTTCTATGAACATGACCAAAGTCATGCCAGTAGCCTATCCATTTGTTATCCTGATAATAATCCATCAATTCAATCATCTCAGGTTCATTTGGAATATCTTCATATGAACTTCGACTTTCTATAGCGAGTTTTATATTAAATTTTTCAGCTTCTTTGCTTAATGTTTCAAGTGCTTCTTTTGCTCTGCCAATGTATAGAGGTGATAGCTTTTCTCTTTTTTTTATGAGTTTGTTTTTTAACCTTTGAAATTTTTTAGAATCAAGATCATTACATGCAGCAAGTTTTTCTAATTTTGGAGAAATTTTTCTCATTGGAACACTCCCTAAATGAAGTACTACATACTTGGCATCAAATTTTGCAGCAGTTTCAATTGTTTTCAATGTCAGGTCAATGGACCGTTTTCTCTCCATTTTTCTATGAGATGTAAATTCATAACAGTCTGGAGCATCCATCATTACCTCAACGGGTGATGGACAATAATTATGTACTCCACAAATCGATATTAATTTTTCTTGATGAGCCTTAATAATACCCGGAAGTAATGAAATTTTTAGTCCATGGCTTATTTCTATAGTATCGAAGCCAAGCTCAATAATTTCTTCAATCATCTGATAGCCATCTGTATGGCGTTGACTGTTCCAGCATGTTGAAAAGGCTAACATTAGTTATTTGAAAATTGATTACTTAATTAAGATAGGGCTTTATCTTACAACCTCTCAATTATATTGTGATTAAAAAATTATTATTTAAATTATAACTTTAACTATAAAGATTTATTATAACTAACTGTAGATTTGTTAAGATTTTAAAATGCGAATTAAACCATTTAATGGTCTTGTGCCATCACCTTCGAAGACAGAGTTAGTTGCTTCTGTCCCTTATGACGTCGTTAACACAAAGGAAGCTAGGGCCCTTGCTGAGGGTAATGCTGATAGTTTATTAAACGTTTCTAGAGCAGAAATACATTTTGATGATGATTTCGATGCGTATTCCTCAAAAGTTTACGAAAAAGCAAAATTCAATTTTAATAGACTCATTAATGATGAGGTTTTGATAAGGGAGGAGGAACCCTGTATATATATTTATAGACAGGACATGAATGGGCATGTTCAAACAGGAATTGTTGCTGTTTCACATGTAGATGATTACAACGATAATTATATTAGAAAGCATGAAAAGACACGTCCTGTTAAGGAAGATGATAGAACGCTTCTTGCTTCTACCCTTAGGGCTCATCTAGGCCCTGTATTTCTTACATACAGAAATGATCATGAAATAAACTCAAATGTTAAAAAATTCATAGAATCAAATCCTGTAAATGTTGACTTTATTGCTAGTGATGGAGTTAGGCATACTACATGGAGGGTTCCTGGGGGAGGAGAATTTCCTGAATTGTTTGAAAAAATACCATTAGCCTATGTTGCTGATGGACATCATAGAAGTGCAAGTGCGGCAAGGGTTAGTACAGAATTTAAAGAAAGAAACCAATCTATTACTGAAGATGGCGATTATAATTGGTTCCTTACGGTATTCTTTCCTGATAATGAGCTCAATGTTTTACCTTACAACAGAGTTGTAAGAGACCTTAACGGATTAGATGAGATTGATTTTTTAAATGCTGTAGAGAAAGTTACTGATTTATCTGAATCCGATTCTTCAGTTCCAACTTCTTCAGGTAATACTAAAATGTATATTTCGGGGAAATGGTATAATTTAAAATGGGAAAAAGTGATTGATGATCCTGTTAACTCACTAGATGTTAGCCTCTTACAAGAAAACCTCTTGTCTCCAATTTTAGGAATTAATGATCCAAGAACAGATTCAAGGATTGATTTTATCGGTGGTATTAGGGGCAATTCTGAAATCGAGAGAATTGTCAACGATGGTTCTGCAGCAGTTGGTTTCTCAATGCACCCAGTTGAAGTTTCTCAATTAATGAGTATTGCTGATAATGATCAAATTATGCCGCCCAAAAGTACATGGTTCGAACCAAAGTTAAGATCGGGTCTATTTATTCACACCTTTTAATTTAGTCGAAGAAAATCTAAAGGCCAATTCCCATCTATGTTGAGTTTTTTAGGTGGGTTCATGTTTACTGTTAGAGAATTAGGAAGTTTAAATTTGCCATAAACAATTGGAATGACCGTGAAAGTCATTCTTTCATTCGAAGAGGTTGTAACATTAATAACGCTAGAAAATACATCTGTCCCTAGTGTTAGATCTTGACCGATGAGATCAGCTTCAAAATTTTGATCTTGTAGAGTAGGCAATATAAATATGAGCGCTGTTTTTGGGAAGTTTTTAGAATTTGCTTCAATGGCAATTCCATTAGTTATGAGATCTGATTTATCTAGTTTCTTAATATTAGTGATTTTGAAATTTCCCTTAACATAATAAATTGAGTTTTTAACTTTATAATTCTGAATGTAATTTTTTAATAGTTTTTCATTTTGATAGTCAAGGTAGACTCCACTTAGATTCGAGAATTCTGATTCCATTAATTCTCTCAAAGATCTAAATCCTATTTTACTTTGAGGCGGTGTGGAT
>JACETS010000041.1 GCA_013911195.1 Verrucomicrobiales bacterium
GTTAAGAAGCCACTTAATGAAAAGTCATTTTATTTTGTTGGGGATGCCTTGGATGGAAATCCAGTAGATAAAGCCAACGTTGAGTTTTTTGGATACAGAGTGGAATACCTCCCCAAACCGAAGCTCCTCCAGCCCAACAGAAGATACAACGTCATCACCAAACAATTTGCCGAGTTCACAGATGAGAATGGGCAAATTATTCTCGGGGCCGATAGAATGCCCAACCAAATGCAGTGGCTAGTTACTGCAACATCAGAGGATGGTAGGTTTGCTTATCACGGGTTTTCAGGGGTTTGGTATAATAAGATTTATGATCCGGCCTATAAGATGACAAAGGCAATCTTTATAACGGATCGGCCAGTTTATCGTCCAAAACAAGAAGTTCATTTTAAGGCATGGATACGTCACGCTCAATATGACAAGGCTGACGACAGCCAATTCGCTGGTCAGAAGTTTAAGATTTTTATCAATAATCCCAAGGGCGAAAAAATCTATGAAAAGAGTTTAGAGGCTGATGACTATGGCGGAATTTCTGACAAGGTAATGCTGCCAGAGGATTCTACTCTTGGCGTTTACAATATATATGTGGACAGGGGAGGTCAGAGAAATCCTTTCTCAATTGGAGGGAATTCATTTCGTGTTGAAGAGTATAAAAAACCAGAATTTGAGGTTTCTATCGAAGCTCCGTCTGAGCCTGTCATGTTGGGTGAAAAGGTCCCTGCAAAAGTGACTGCCAAGTATTTATTTGGTGCGCCCGTTCAAAATGCGACTGTGAAATACAAGGTCATGCGGAGCGAACATGACAGCCGATGGTTTGCTCCAATGCCTTGGGATTGGTTTTATGGTACTGGATATTGGTGGTTTGCTTATGATTATAATTGGTATCCTGGTTGGAGGGACTGGGGTTGTCGCCGACCCAATTATTGGTGGTGGCCAAGAAACAACATGCCTCCAGAAGTAGTTTTAGAAAATGAGGTTGAAATTGGGCCTGACGGTACGGTCGAGATCGAGATTGATACGGCTATTGCAAAAGCGATTCATGGAGACATTGATCATAAATATTCAATCACTGCGGAGGTCAGGGATGAATCTAGAAGGACAATTGTTGGCAGTGGTTCGGTTCTGGTGGCTAGAAAACCTTTTAAGGTCAACGTCTGGCTTGATCGAGGTCATTACCGAGTCGGTGATGTTATCAAGGTTAATGCAAATTCAAGAACGTTAGATGGTAAGTCAGTGGCTGGTGAGGGGACTTTAAAGCTTATTAAAATTGAATATGATGACGATGGAAACCCTGTCGAAAAACCAATTTCCACTTGGGACATCGACCCTAACGGACAAGGCTTAATTGAGCACCAAATCAAGGCATCGGCTAAGGGTCAGTACCGCGTCAGTTATAATCTTAAAGACAAGGCCGGTCATAAAATTGAAGGTGGCTATGTCTTTGTGGTTAGGGGTGAAGGCTTTGATGGTAAAGAGTTTCGTTTTAACGATATCGAGATCATTACTGATAAAAAGGAATACAAGCCAGGCGAAATTATTGAGTTGATGATTAACACTGAAAGAGAAAACAGTACAGTCGCTCTATTCGTTCGCCCAACTAATGGTGTTTATCTCAAGCCAAAAATTATAAATATTAAGGGCAAGAGCATCGTTGCTGAAATCAAAGTAACACAAAAAGATATGCCTAATTTCTTTTTAGAGGCTTTTACCATTAGTGGAGGAAAAATTTATGAGGATACACGTGAAGTCATCGTTCCCCCTCAAAAGCGGATACTAAATGTTGAGGTTTTACCAAGTGAAACGCGATACAAGCCTGGTGCCCCTGCTAAAGTAAAAGTTCGTCTAACTGATTTGGAGGGTGAGCCTTTTGTTGGATCTACAGTGGTTACTGTTTATGATAAGGCTCTCGAGTACATCTCAGGTGGATCAAATGTTCCTGAAATAAAAGAATTTTTCTGGAAATGGCGTCGTAGTCATAACCGAAATACGGAATTTAATTTGAACCGATGGTTCAATAACGTTTACCTGAAAGGAAAAAAGGGAATGAACAATATTGGTGCCTTCGGTGATTCTGTGGCGGATGATCCATTTGCATCAGAGAAATTACACGAGCAGAGTGTATTTCTTAGAGGCCGAGGAGACGCGGCGTTTGGGACTTTATCTGCAAGAGATGGTAAGGCTCGAAGGATGATGGCAAAAACTGCAACTGCTGCCTTTAATAGTGCGGCTCCTGCGGCAGATATGGAATTAGCAGAAAGTGCAGATGACGCATTTGCAGATGCACGTGGAGGGGGAGTGGCAGGTGGGATAGCTGAAGGTGAGTCATCGTCTGAATCGTCGGTCGTGCAGCCCGTGGTTCGTAGTAATTTTGCAGACCTTGCTTTTTGGGCTTCTCAACTCAATACAGATAAAAATGGTGTTGCTGAGGTTGAAATTGATATGCCAGAAAATTTGACCACATGGAAAATTAAGACATGGGCGATGGGGCAGGGAACAAAAGTCGGTCACGGTGAGGCTGAAGTTATTACCAGTAAGGATTTATTGATTCGTATGCAGGCGCCAAGATTTTTCGTCGAAAAGGATGAGGTTACACTCAGTGCAAACGTTCACAATTATCTAAAAAATGATAAGGACGTTAAAGTAGAAATTAATTTGGAGGGTAATTCACTGGAGGTGATGAAAGATGAAAAGGCTTCCAAGACGATAACAATTAAGGCAGGAGGAGAGCAAAGAGTTGATTGGTTGGTGAAGGCTGTTCGCGAGGGTGAAGCATCTATTACCATGAAGGCGTTGACTGATGAGGAGTCAGACGCAATGCAGATGAGTTATCCAGTGCTTGTCCATGGAATGCTTAAGACTGAGTCCTTTAGTGGAGCTCTCAATCCCAATCAAAAAAGTGGAGTCATCAAACTCAAGGTTCCTGCCGAAAGGAGACCAGAGCAGACCAGATTAGAGGTAAGATACTCTCCAAGTTTGGCGACGGCCATGGTTGATGCACTGCCTTATTTAGTTGATTATCCATATGGATGTACCGAGCAGACATTGAACCGGTTTATTCCGACGGTCATTACCCAGAAGATACTTCTTAACATGGGGATTGACCTTAAGGATGTTAAGAAGAAGAGAACCAATCTTAATGCTCAGGAAATAGGGAAAGACAAGAAAAGAGCCAAACAATGGAAGCGTGGAGATAATAACCCTGTCTTTGATGACAAAGAAGTTGAAAAAATGGTCAAGTCAGGCGTTGAACGCCTTACTTCAATGCAGAACTCTGATGGAGGTTGGGGATGGTTTTATGGTCCTCAAGAAAGGTCATGGTCTCATACAACGGCCGTTGTTGTTCACGGTTTACAGTTGGCTGTCGAGAATGACGTTGCTCTCGTTCCAGGAACTCTCGCCAAGGGCGTCAAGTGGCTAGAGTCATACCAAAATAATCAGGTCAGACTTATCAAGAACGCTGAAGACAAAGATAAAAATAAGAAGTGGAAGGAAAAGGCAGATAATTTAGATGCCTTTGTCTTCATGGTCTTGTGTGATGCAGAAAAAGTGAATGCAGAGATGGCCGATTTTCTCTACAGAGATCGAAACGATCTTTCAGTTTACTCTAAATCAATGCTGGGCCTTGCAATGCACAAGATCAATAGAGTAGAAGAGCGAGACATGCTCATACAAAATGTTGAGCAGTTTTTGGTCATTGATGAGGAAAATCAAAGCGCCTATCTTGATCTCAGAAATGGTGGATATTGGTGGTACTGGTACGGCAGTGAATTTGAGGCGCAGGCTTATTATCTCAAGCTCCTGTCTGCGGTTAAGCCTGACTCACCTCAGGCCAGCGGACTTGCGAAGTACCTCATCAATAACAGAAAGAACGCCACTTATTGGAATAGTACCAGAGACACAGCGATTTGTATCGAAGCTTTGGCTGATTATATCAAAGCGACTGGAGAAAATGAACCTGATCTTGAAGTTGAAGTTGTGTTGAATGGGAAGGTCCTTAAAGAAGTCAAAATCAATAAAAAGAACCTATTTAATTTTGATAATAAATTGGTGCTTGAGGGAGACGCCGTCGACACGGGAGACCATAAGCTCGAATTTAGGAAAAAAGGTAAAGGGCCATTGTACTTCAATGCTTATCTCACGAACTTCACTCTTGAGGACTTCATAACCAAGGCCGGGCTAGAGGTCAAAGTGAACCGTTCCTACTTCAAACTGGTTCCGGAAGACAAGTCGGTCAAAAATGTAGGATCAAGGGGTCAGTCGGTTGATCAAAAAGTTGAAAAATTCAAAAAGATCAGAATGGCCAGCGGCGATGAGATTAAGAGCGGAGATATTGTTGAGATCGAGTTGATCATTGAAAGTAAAAATGACTACGAGTATTTGATGTTTGAGGATATGAAGGCTGCGGGATTTGAGCCGGTCGATTTGAGGAGTGGTTATACTCGCAATGGTATGGGCGCTTATATGGAGCTCAGGGATCAGAAAGTGACTTTCTTTGTCAGATCTCTTCCAAGAGGTAAGCATAGTATTAGCTATAAAATGAGAGCAGAAACTCCGGGTAAGTTTAGTGCATTGCCGAGCCGTGCCGAGGCCATGTACGCTCCTGAGTTGAGGGCCAATTCAGATGAAATCAAGATTAGTATTACTGAGTAGTTAATAATGATTTTAGCTTACGTAGATGTAAGGCCGATCCTTTTTATTCTAGGAGTATTGGTTTTACTGCTAGGGGTTTATATCTTTTGTCGCATTAAGAAAAAAAAAGATAAGTTCGGAAAGATTTTCGGCCTGAGTTTCTGTGTCTATGTTGGATTCTTTACTTTTTTTCTGACTGAAATAGGTCCGTTTGTCGGTCAGAGAGATACCAGAGAATTTATAATGACCTGGAAATTAGGTGAAGAGGAGTATTCTTCCTTTGATCAGCCCCATGTAGTTCTCGAATTTAAAGATTTTCCAGGCAACAAAATAGGTCATTACTCTCAGGAATTATTTGATCATCTCAACGCACAAGGCGCTAACGAGATTGAGGTCATTTTTAGTACTGTATCGGATTATGGAAGTGTAAGAGGTTACAGTGCTGAGAGCATTGCAGGCCTTAGAGAATGGTCTAGTGAGTTTAGTTATGGCGGAACATCCGGTTCTCCTACATCAAGCCCCTGGGACTAGGAAATTAATATTAGGTTTAAGCCTAAATTACTTTCCTTGGAGAGGAACAATTGGCGTATTCCAACCCTTCATGTCCTCAGGCCTTGTGCCTGATTTCCTGCGGCCTTTACCCCTTCCCCAAGTAGCATTGAATGGCCCTACAAAGCTAACATCTGAATCGGCCTTGATCTGTTTCTCAAGCCCAACGGCCCATAAGCAACCATTGATTAATAATCTTCTATAGCCCTCATTTTCGATGTCATCTGAAGCGCCATATGTGCTGGTAAATACCCGGCCTTTATTACCATCTTTGCCTTCATAGCTTCTTGTCCAAGCCCCTGGAACAGGTTTTCTTTTTTCGTCGGCAGGGGAATCAGGTTTCATGCCTTTGAGTGGTTGGGCCATGGCAAGAACCTCATAAGGTGGTAGCGGGTCTGCAAAGTAGCCCCCACATTGCGCCCACATATTTTTGACGCCCCGAAGAATGGGGTGATCCTTTTTGTCGGGCACGATATCAAGCCGTGTGCTTTGTCGATGATTGCCTCCATAGTGACCGGCCCACTTTTCACCCAGTACCTGTCGTCCCCAGCCATCCTTGTATTCATTTCCGCCATAACCATTTGAGTACTTCGCCCATTTACTGTTTGCAGGGATTTTAAATCCATGAGTCGCGGTTCTTAGTCCAACGATTGGGCCTCCACGATCTAGATAGTCAACAAAGTGTTGCATCTGCTCATCGGACCAATTCTGAAACCTTGTAAAAACAACCATGAGATCGGCATCTTTTAGGGCTTCCATTCCAGGTATGTTTGAGTTTCCTGGGCTGATTTCTCCCTTATCATTAACGCCGAAAAGTGTGACACATTTGAAGCCATAATGCTTGGCCAGAATGCGAGCCATCGCAGGTAAAGTTTCTTCAGATCGGTACTCATGATCGCTGGCAATTAAAACGATATTCTTACCTTTTCCTGGTCCCGCATCACCCTCAAAAGTGAGTTGAGCAAAAAGGCAAGAGTTCATTACGGCTAATCCGGTAATCAGTTTAATAAATTTTTTCATGGCTTTTGAGTTTTTGTAAATTAACTAAGGATTTGTTTTACGACGTTTCCGTGAACATCAGTCAATCTAAAGTCCCTTCCTTGGTGCCTATAGATTAGCTTTTCATGGTTTACCCCGAGACAATGAAGAATAGTTGCATTGAGGTCATGAATATGGACGCCGTCCTTTACGACGTTGTAACTAAAATCATCGGTTTCGCCGTGAACGACACCTGGTTTGACTCCTCCACCTGCCATCCATTTGGTGAAGCATCGAGGATGGTGATCTCTGCCGTAGTTTTCTTTTGATAGTTTGCCTTGGCAGTAAACAGTCCGTCCAAATTCACCGCCCCAAATAACTAGAGTGTCATCGAGCATGCCACGCTGTTTTAAATCTTTAACAAGGGCAGCAGACGGTTGGTCTATGATCCCGCATTGTCTGGTGATGTCTTTGGGTAAATTTCCGTGTTGATCCCACTGCCTGATAAAGATTTGAGTGAATTTGACTCCTCTTTCTGCCATTCTTCGAGCTAAGAGACAGTTAGCAGCAAAAGTGCCTGGCTTCCTGGCTTCTTCGCCGTACATGTCAATGATGCCCTGAGGTTCATTAGAAATGTCTGTTAGTTCAGGAACCGAGCTCTGCATACGATAAGCCATCTCGTATTGAGCGATTCTCTCTCTGATTTCTGGATCGCCTACACTCTCGTATCTTTCGTAGTTAAGCTTTTCAAGCTCATCAAGCATGCGTCGTCTCATCTTTGGACTGACTCCTTTAGGGTTCGAAAGATACAGGACAGGATCACCATTTGATCGAAGAGAGACACCCTGATGTCGAGTCGACAAAAAGCCTGCACCCCATAGTCTCTCGTAGAGCGCTTGGCCTCCAAATCCACCGTTCACCGTAGAGTGTAGTACTACAAAAGTTGGTAAGTTTTTATTGTCACTACCGAGTCCATAAGAAACCCAAGCCCCCGCGCTTGGTCTGCCCGGTAGTTGGCTACCCGTTTGAATATAGGTAATGGCAGGATCGTGATTGATCGCCTCGGTATTTACAGCTTTGAGAACTGCAATGTCATCAACAATGCCTGCAGTGTGTGGTAAGAGTTCGCTGACCCATGTACCTTCTTTACCGTGTTGATTGAATTTGAATTTTGATGGAGCAATGGGAAAGCGAGACTGTCCAGAGGTCATTGTGGTAATCCTTTGTCCATTCCTAATTGAGTCAGGAAGATCTTTATCATACCAATCCTTAAGTCCTGGCTTGTAATCCCACATGTCTAATTGGGAAGGGGCTCCTGACATGAAGAGATAAATGACCCGCTTAGCCTTAGGGGCTATTTTCTTAACTTGTTCGACTGGATCTTCTGCGCCGAATAAACTCGGGTTCAGCAATGACCCTAGTGCGGCCGTACCAATGCCTGTTGATGTTCTTCCGAAGAAGTGTCGCCGAGTTTCGATGAGTTGTGATTCACGTAATGGATTCATAATTTCAGCCTTTGGTTACTGTTTCGCTTAAATTCAATATGATGTGGGTTATCATGGTCCAGGAAGCGAGTTGTGTTTGATCAAGTGATTCATCAATAATCGATTCCCCGCTTCCAAGGATTTCCTTGGCCGTCTCTTTGTTTTTGGAAAACTCAGACAAGTGTTCCTTATATAAATTGATGAGTGAGCTGGACTCAGTTTCGGTTGGGCCTCTGCTTAGGATAGTCCTATAGGCATAATTGAGTTTCTCATTTAATTCTTTGCCTCCTTTATGCATAATTTTCTCGGCAAATTTTCTGGCTGCTTCAAAGAACTGTACATCGTTCATAAGGACCAAAGCTTGAAGAGGAGTGTTTGTCCTTGCTCTTCTGACGGTACATGTTTCGCGATTTGGTGCATCAAAAATAGCCATTGATGGGGGATGAGAGGTTCTTTTCCAAAACGTATACATACTCCTTCGGTAGAGTGCTGAACCACTGTCTTGCTTGAATGTTGCTGTATTGCTACCACCAAAACCAACGGGCTTCCAGAGGCCAGCAGGCTGATATGGTTTGACGCTTTTTCCTCCGATGTCTTTGACTAAGAGTCCACTCACTGAAAGAGCCTGATCACGAATTAATTCGGCGTCCAAACGGTGACGAGGCCCTCTGGCCAATAATCTATTCTCTGGGTCCTTTTCGAGTTTCTGACCATCGACTCTAGATGATTGTCTGTAGGTTGATGACATTACCATGAGTTTAATCATTCTCTTAACGTCCCAGTTCGTTTCCATAAAGTTAATGGCAAGCCAGTCTAATAATTCTGGATGAGAAGGCTGCTCGCCCTGAACTCCAAAATCTTCAGAAGTTTTTACGAGTCCTGTTCCGAAAAGCTGTTGCCAAAATCGATTCACAGTAACTCTAGATGTAAGAGGCTGTTCAGGAGAGACTAACCATTTCGCCAGGCCAAGCCTATTAGAGGGAGCACCTTCGATGCTAGGCGCAATCCACTCGGGGACTCCCGGATATACTTTTTCTTTCTGTAATGTGTACTCACCTCTATCGAGCACATAAGCCTGACGAGGCTCTTTTCTGTCTTCCATGATCAGAGTTGAGGGAACAGATTTTTCTATAGAATCGAGTCTGGTCTTAGCTTCAGATTCTCTTTTCAACGTCGCTGCGTATAAAGACTTTGTCTGAGGGTTAACGTTTTTGTAATAATGAGTTAAGAGAAGGTTTTTTTGGCTCTCATCTCTTTTTTCAGGATCAACTTTTATAATATCGACTATGTTTTTTGGAGTGCCTGAATCAGGATACTTTCGCTGAAATTGTTCCCAAAAATTAATTGAAGCTAATTGTTCATTTGAAAGCATTCTTGAAGTAATGCCTGCCTTATCCCAGTGAACAGTTCCACCGAACTGAGTGAAAGCCCAGCCGTTCACTTTTGAGCCATGGCTAAGCCCAACATCCTTGGCTGGCACCTCTATTCTGACCCATTTTCCTTTTTCTGGTAATTCACCCATAGGTAAATTGGTATGATCGGTTTTGTTATCTACACTGTGGCCTTTGTTGGCTCCCCAAAAAGCTCGGTGATTCCAATCACCATCATTGAGTTTGAACTGAAGTTGAATAGTCTCTGGCGGATTTTCTGGATTTAGATAAACATGAGCGAAGAGGACGTCGCCCTCATTTATAGTTAGCGGGGGGTTGGCGCCTTCAAAGAAATGTTGGCTCAGTCCGGTTGCCGTTCTGACTGATGAGGTTTCTCCACTTAGGACAGGATGTTCTTCTGATTTCTTCACAAATTTCCAGGACTTATCTCCCTCATTTCCTTGGGCTTTAGCACCTGGCGGCAGAGAATCTTCAATCCACACTTTTTCTGATGATGAACCAAAACTGGTTAGCTGTTGGCCTGCATTTGGGTCTTTATAATCAACAACTTTGGTGATTTCAGGAATTTCCGCCTGAGTCGATTTGATTTTTTCTTTCAGAAAATCAATTTCCGATACTTGAAGCTTGGAAGGGGCTTTCATTGATGGAGGAGGTAGTAACTTATTACCGTCCATTGCCTTTTCCGTTAGACTGTAAAAATATGAAAAGAGCTGATAGAATTCTTTTTGTGATAATGGATCGAATTTATGGTCATGACAGCTGGCGCAGCCTGCTGTTAGTCCAAGCCAAACGGTAGATGTTGTTTCTACCCTTTCAGTGGCGTATCGGACGTAGTACTCGGCATCAATTGATCCGCCTTCACCAGTCGTGACATTACAACGATTGAAGCCTGTGGCGACCTTTTGTTGTACTGATGGATTAGGCATCAAGTCTCCCGCAATTTGCTCAATGGTAAATTCATCAAACCTTTGATTGTTATTAAAGGAATTAATAACCCAGTCTCGGTAAGGCCAGATGGATCGTTCATTGTCCAAGTGAAGTCCATGAGTGTCCGCATATCGTGCAGCATCAAGCCATATCCTCGCCATGTTTTCACCATATCTTGGCGACTTGAGCAGCCTATCTACGAGATTTTCGTAAGCGTCCTCAGAATTGTCATTAAGAAACTTATCGATCTCATTAATCTTGGGTGGAAGTCCTGTAAGGTCGAGAGTGAGCCGGCGTATTATAGTTTCTTTTGAAGCTTCTTTCTCCGGCGTCAGGCCTTCTTCTTTTAATCTCTCGTGAATGAAATAATCGATTGGATTATTCGGTTCCCAACCTTCTTCAGCAGTTTGCGGGACCTCATCTTTTTTTGGTTTCTCAAATGCCCAATGTTTTCCCCATTCACCTCCCGAGTCGATCCACTTCTTAATGAGTTCTTTCTCTTCAACTGTTAGATTTTTTCCGGATTCTGGCGGAGGCATTACTTCCTCGGAGTCTTCAGAAATGATTCTTAAGTAAAGTTCACTTTCAGAACTGTTGTTTGGAACTAATGCATTGAATCCAGATTTAAGCTCCATCAATGCCCCCTCATGAGTATCTAGCCTTAGACCGGCCTTTCTTTCCTCTTTGTCAGGCCCATGACATTCAAAACAGTTATTGGAGAGAAGAGGAAGAATCTGTTTCGAAAAGCTAATTTCGTTGGCGGTGATTTTGTTCTCGAAGCCAAGGATACTAACAAATAATAATATCCGAATAATTGATTTTCGTTTTGATGAATCAAAATTCTTTTGTTGAATTGTCATAGGTTTTTAATGGAAGACTGGAAAAGAATATACCTTATAGTCTTTTTCGTCGATATGAATTGAAGGAGATTTCATTTAATCTTTTCCGTTAATTATAAAATAAATCGTTTTTTATAATCGGATAGATCCCTAAATTCATATATTTTAATCATTAATAATGAGACTATTTAAACCAAGAAATAGTAACAATTATTATTTTTGATTAGTATGAAAAGGATCGTTTTTATTTTAGTATTGATATCAGTATTGATATTAGTCCCTTTTGGAATTCAGCAACTAATTCAGTACCGTCAATTACCAAGTTCTATCACTATCGCTACCGGTAAAGAAGGTGGTCGATATAAGATTATTGCCGAAGCTTTAGGAGAAAGGGTTCAATCAAAATATGGAATTGAAGTTATTTATACTCAAACCCTAGGTGCTCAAGAGAACGTAAAGAAAATTCAAAACGGGGAAGCGGATTTCGCGCTTTTTCAACCTAACATCCTTAGCGCTTCACTAGATTGCGATAATGTTCGGCTCATATCTAATGTATTTCCGGAAGTGGTGTTGGCACATGTTCGTAAAGATTTATCGCATAACCCTTTTTTAGGAAATAAAGAACAAAGGCGTAACACGACAGTGGCTATAGGTGAACCTGGATCGGGTGATTCTATAACGGGAAACGTTATTTTAGATTTTTTCGATGGTGGAGATCCTGTTATTAGGAAAAACACGGGATATCAAGAAATAGTGAAAGGTTTTCAATCTGATAAAATAGACCTAGCCATTGTCACTACTGAGCAAAATGCGTTAATACAAAAACAAATAGCTAATAGTGATGTTACTCGGTTACTTGATTTACCTTTTGCAGACTCATTTGTGGCTAAGAATCCTGATTTTCATATTCATAAAGTGCCTGCGGGATTCTATAGCGTTCATCCTGACATTTATCCCGAAAAAGAAATTCAAACTATTGCGGTTAACGCTCAGTTGATAACAAATTCCGAGGTCAGTGCTTTTATGGTAACCGCGATGGCCGAGATCATGATGGATCCGGATTTTTTATCTAATAATAATCTTACAGACCTTCGGTTTGGAGGAAATTCGTACGCAAGGGGCAACCCTTCATTGCCATTTCACTCAGGAGCAGATCACTTTTATGATCCTGAAATCAAGCCATTGCTTAATCCTGACTTCGTTGATTCTACTGAAAGTTTAAGATCGTTTTTTGTCTCAGTATTAATCGCTTTGTATCTCATATTTAGATGGTTCAGGGCAAGAAGTAGATCAAAACAAGAGCATCACTTGGACAAGTATCTTCGCAGACTTTTAGAAATTGAAAAGGAGCAGGTTGAACTTGATGAAAATGGATCTAGCGGAGATGAAATTATTGTTTTAGAGGACTTACTTGATGAAGTGACTAGTCTCAGGAGGAAGGCGTTGATATCATTTAGTGCTAATGACTTTAGAGATGATTCTGGAGCTGAATGCTTTCTTCTATTGTCCAATTCATTGAGTCAAAAAATCAATTCCAAGTTAACGAGGCAAAAAATTTGCAAGGAAATAATGATTGTAGGTGATCAACTCAAAAAAAAATAAGGCATCTTTTTTAATTTAAAGTCGGGCTGGTAATTCATCGTATCTTTATGTTACCACTAAGGTCATGAATAGTATTTGCCCCCAATATATTCTTTTTTTCTGGTGTCTTATTTTTTCGCCCTTGGCTAATGCAGTTGATAGAAATATTAATTCTAGAGGGGAATATACTAATTCGATCAATCAATTTACAATTGGGGAAACTGGCAGAGTTGCCTTCATGGGTGGCTCCATTACTCAGATGAATGGGTATCGTCCAATGGTGTCTCAATTTCTAGAGAATAAATTTCCAAAAACAAAGTTCGAATTCATTAATGCTGGAATTTCTTCTACTTGTTCTACGACCGGGGCCTTTCGGTTGAAAAGTCATGTTTTAGACAAAGGAAATATCGATCTTTTTTTTATTGAGTTTGCTGTCAACGACGATCAAGACGCAGCGCACGCTGAAAGAGATTGCTTGCGAGGAATGGAAGGAATTATTCGTCATGCCCGGAAAGCACAACCCCAAATGGATATCGTTGTTACCTATTTCGTTAATCCTGGAATGCTAAATCAATTAAAGGAGGGCAAAATACCAATGCCTATTGCAGCGCATGAAAAAGTGCTCAAGCATTACAACGTCTCATCCATTTTTTTAGCTCGAGAGGTCGCCGATCGAATTCAATTAGGTAAATTAACTTGGAGTGAATTTGGAGGGACTCATCCTAAACCTGCTGGTAATGCGATAGCCGCAGAAATGATTAAACATCTATTGGGTAAGGCTTGGAGTGGAGAGATTCCAGCGGATAAAAGTAATCATGAAGTGCCTGATAAATTGATTGATCAAAAGAGTTATTACCGAGGTGATTTTTTATCGCCTGAGAAATTTTCTAACGAATCATGGGTTTGGAAAATACCTGACTGGAAAAAAATACCAGGAAATTTTAGAAATACTTTTTCTGGTATGAAGCTTCTTTGCTGTAATTCAACTGACAAAGAATTAACCGTAAATTTCAAAGGCCCCGCACTAGGAGTTTATGTGCTTGCAGGCCCTGATGCAGGTGTGATCGAAGTTAGCATGGATGGAGGTGCTTGGAAGAGCTACGACTTATACCATCGATATAGTCGAGGTCTACATTATCCGCGGACAGTGATGTTTGCTACTGATCTAAAAAGCTCAGATCATACCGCTCGTATTCGGATGAGTGAAAAATCAAACAAAGCGAGTAAAGGTTCGTGTGCAAGAATACTTAATTTTACAGTTAACTGATAACTAGCTGAACAAAGAATTGAATTAATAAGGTAAAATGCTAGAAACAAATTTTTCAGCTTTGGATTGGGCCATTGTCGGTGCCTACCTTGTAGGCACAGTTATTATTGGTCTTTGGGTTAATCGTTATATTAAAGGAATGGGGGAGTTCCTGGTGGCTGGAAGGTCTTTAAAGACGCGACTAGGTATTGCAACCATGATTGGTTCAGAGCTGGGCCTCGTGACGGCAATGTTTGCTGCGCAGAAAGGTTTCAGTGATGGTTTTGCTGCATTTCATATTGGACTCATGGCGGGCATAGCGACAATAATTGTTGGTCTTACAGGCTTCATAGTTGTCCCTTTGCGAAGAATGGGAGTCATGACTATTCCGGAGTATTACGAAAAAAGATTTGGTAGTCGGAATTTACGAATTTTTGGTGGTTTCATTCTTGCTGTAGCTGGTATTTTAAATATGGGGCTTTTTCTAAAAGCGGGTGCCACCTTTGTTTCTGGTATTACTGGAATCGATGGAGATGCAGTGAAATGGGTGATGACTGCAATGATTCTTCTAGTTCTCATTTATACATGCCTTGGAGGAATGATCTCAGTTATCATAACTGATTATGTACAGTTTGTGGTTCTATCGATTGGTCTGTTAGTTACGTGTGTAATTGCTGTACAAAAAATAGGTTGGTCGACTTTGGTGAAAGGTGTAGATACCATCTATTCCGAACAGGGTTTCAATCCTTTTATAGCAGAAGGTATAGGCGGTTCATATGTCGCATGGATGTTTTTCTTAGGGGTAATATCGTGCGCTGTATGGCAGACTGCCGTCATGCGAGCCTGTGCTGCAGAGAGCGTGGAAGTCGTTAAGAAAATGTATATATGGTCATCCCTTGGTTTTATGATCCGATTCCTGATACCACAATTTATAGGTATTTGTGCTTTAGTTTATTTTTTCGATATGGGTTCAGCTCAACCCTTTTTTGACGGGCAAGGACAAGTAAGCAATGACCCGAATGTAACTATGAAAGCCATGCCTGTTTTCTTGGGTCAGCTTTTGCCTGTCGGTCTTCTGGGCATAGTAGCTGCTGGAATGATTGCAGCATTTATGTCAACGCATGACACCTATCTTTTGTGCTGGGCTTCAGTGTTAACCGAGGATGTATTTAATCCTCTTAAATCATATAAAATGTCTGATAAGCAAAGAATCCTTTTAACTAGAACATTGCTTATTTTAATAGCGGCTTTTCTAGTCATGTGGGGTTTGTGGTATCCTCTTGGCCAGGACCTTTGGGACTACATGGCCGTTTCAGGGGCTATTTATTTTACAGGAGCTTTTGCGATATTAATGATGGGTTTATACTGGGAAAAGGCCAGTGCCGCGGGAGCTTATTCTGCTCTAATTATTGGTATCTTCGCCGTCTTTGGTCTTAGACCCGTGCAAGAGTTTTTTTCATTAGAAGAATTTTTTATTAAAAACGAGATTTTAGGCCACCATATAGGATTGACTGTTTCATGCCTCGCAATTATTGGCATGATTATCATGTCAGTTTCATTTCCAAATAAAGAAAGTAACTCGGAGAAAATTTAATTATAATTAATTATGAACGGATGGATCAATTTTTGGGGCGCTCTTCTTTTGGTGACACTGGTTATATATGGAGTGCTCGTTATCTATGTTTCTATAGGTGGGCTAAGAGACATTCGAAAAATGTTCAGTTCTCTTTCAAATAAATCTAAAAAAGTTACCGAAGACACGTTAAGCTCTGATTCAGAATCACAGCCCTGATTTAATTGTTTTGTCGAAGCCTGGTATTGATTTAGTAACATCATCAGTGGGGCCAGTCATTTTAATGAAGATTGGTCCGCCCTCACATTCAATGATAGCTCCTCGCATAGCGTAGTTAGGCATTGGAGTTTTTTGACCAAAAGGAGACCCGCTCATATATGTACCCCTTGCAGAAACTGTTGTGATGGTGGCAGTTTTGATTTTCTTTTTTTCAACTTTTGCTGATAATTCTTCTTTCGGTTCTTTGAATTGACCTATCCATCGATTTACGTTGGCTTCTGCACTGCCTCCACTACCGGCGCCAAAAAAGAAGACAACTATTTCCACTTTTCCATTTTTAAATTGCGCTTTTCTCATTCTTGAACTGGGAGTTTCCGCAGTCCAGGACTCGGGTACTTCAAATGTGCGTTCTGCTACTTTGAAGCTCTTTGCTGATTCTTGAGCATGGACGAGTGATGTGCTCATCAAGGTAAAATATAAAAGTAATTGTCTCATTAGTTTTCTTTTCTTGAACTTATTAATAGTGTTTTGAGAAACGTTATAATATTCAAATTTACCAGATAGTCCATCTTCTTAAATGTTATTTGATGACTTTCAAATGTTCTGAGTTTTATCGTTTCTTGCAGACGTTGAATATTTAGGTAATGATAATGATATGAAATTTCCAATGAGATTATTATCAGCTTTTGTTATCGTACCATTTTTCTTGGTTTCTTGTGGTGATAAGGAGGCGGTGAAATCTCTTAAAGAGGCTGAACAAGGCGTTTCTAATTCTTCTGATATTTCCAATAACAGAATAGAGATTTCTGAACAGGAAAATAGTGTATCGACTGACAATTCTGATCCTTTGAATTCGGGACTCGCAAAAAAGAGCAATCCAGTTTCAATCAGTGAGCTTGAAAATGATAATTCAGGAATTGATCAAGAAGAGAGTTTTAGTCAACTTTTAGGCAAGGCTCAGACTGGTGAAGCGGATTCACAATTTAAAGTGGCAGGAATTTATGAGAGTGGTTCAGATGATGTTCCTCAGAATCTCATAGAAGCGGCTAGGTGGTATAGAATGGCGGCCGAACAGAATCACTCCCAATCTCAATATAACCTAGGAATGATGTATCAGAGTGGACATGGTGTGGCTGAGGATACAAATGAAGCCAATAAGTGGTTCGATCGCTACAATCAAAATAAGGACTAGTAATTTTTATTTTTGGTCCTCATTTTTGTCAGAATCTGAGACAGCTTGCTGACCTTTTTCTCCGATTTCTACCAGCTTATCACTTAGTTTTCCTAACCACTTTTTAGCAATCGGTTTAGAAGCTTCAATTGCTGATTCGCTCTCACGTTTTGCGAAATCTAGAATTTTTTCTGCATTCTCACTAATTTTTTTCTTATCCATACGATTGTATTTTTTTTATTAAAAAATATCCTCAATATTAGCCATTTTTGTTAATATACTATAGAAC